>NZ_CABTML010000053.1:0-72808 GCF_902485895.1 uncultured Anaerobiospirillum sp.
GACACAGATCACACAAATAGGGAGTATAAGAGTGAAAACAATTAGGATGCCATTAGAGAAAAAAATTTTAGCCAACCACACGTGCCAACATTCAAAGTATGTGCAAAATGCACAATCAATGTGATTAGCACAAAGGCCGATAGCGGTCGTGGTAGAACTTTGATTTCTCTTGAAATTGTTTATGACTTAAAGATGAGCGTAAAAAGAGGGGGCAATTGATTGAAATGGCAATTAAGGAGTGCTTATGGCCATTTTGTGATGATTTTTGGACATAAAAAAAGCGCATCGCCTTAAACAGGAGATACGCTTTTTTTCGTGTTGGTCTATGCTATAGCGCGTTTAAATAAACGTAGCTCTTTGCATAGAAACAGAAGCATTGAAAGCTTGAAAAATAAGCTTTCTAAGACAATTAAGACTGCTTCTGAGCACCGAGCATACCGAAGCGCTTCTTGAATGCCTCAACACGGCCGCCAGTATCAACGATCTTCTGCTTGCCGGTGAAGAATGGGTGGCATAAAGAGCAGACTTCGATGTCGATGTCGTGACCAGCGGTTGAACGAACCTGGAACTTATTGCCGCATGAGCAACGTACGTTTACTAACTCGTACTGTGGGTGAATATTCTTTTGCATTTGGACCTCAGTGCATGTCGCCATTCAGCCGCCTACAAATCATTGCGCCGAACACCACATGCGGTATTAAAAAAGAGCGCCTTATCATACAGAACAATTTACCAAAACTCAAGATCTCTTTTTAGTTTCTTACAATGTCTGATCTTTACCAAAATAAAACCGCATATTTAAGCCATTTACCCACAACCTAGTGTAGGCGTGCACCTTAAAATCTTGCAACGATCTTTATAAAACAATTTCACAATTTGAAGATATGCCTTAGTTAGTTGCTAGCCATCTTGCTAAAACCGCTTATATATCGCATAGCAACTTTCACTTGCACCACTTTGTTATCTAGCTAGACTCGTGTGATAGCATGATGACCTGACATCGGCTCAATAATTAATGTTGTTGGCATAGCAGGCACAGATGATAGACTCGACAAACAAGCAGCTAGACTTACAAATTAACAGCGTTACAGACGCTGAGCATGAGCGTGTCTCATCATCAGGTAGTGACCATAAGCATGCTAAAGCATCGTATGCCTCATCTGGTAGTGACCATGTGCATGCTAAAGCCTCGCATGCCTCATCATCAGGTAGTGCCCATGAGCATGCTAAAGCGTCGTATGCCTCATCTGATGCCGATGACTTTATGAGTGAAGAAGGATGTACGCTGCATTTAAGAACCGACAAGGTTATATGTAGTTCTTGTGAAAGTGCTAAGCATAGCGCTCCGAACTTACAGATGAGTGAGGCTCATGGCTCTAAAGGCGCTAGTAAGCATCTTAGAGAGAGTAATACGAGCGATCTTATTAGTCCTGAGTCCTTTTGCGACATCCTCAAGCCGCAGCCTTTTAGTGATCTACTTAATTCAAATGATCTATCATTAGGAGCATCATTTGCACCTATTCAAGATAATAGTGGAGTTATCTCCACAAAAGGCACGGTTCCTGAAGCTCTCAGCGCCCCTGATGTGTATATTCCGCTGACAGGCTCTGACTTTACATCACATATCCATCAGAACCACTGTCAAGAAGAACTTCCTTTAAATCCTGCACTTGGATTGCTCTTTGAAGATGAAGATAGCGTTTTACAAAGCCCTGATAAGAGTTCCTTAAGTCAGCTAGGTAAGACCTGTGCATTGCAGCAAATTGATGAAGAGGCAGCAGCGCAAGGATTTACCGTCGTTCAAGTAGCCGTAAATCGCGCCTTATACCAAACCTATGACTATAAGGTTAAGGGCAAATGCGATCAAAGCTATATCGGCCGCCGCGTAAAGATTAGCTTTGGTGTACGTTCTACTAAGCTCAAAGAAGTCGCTATTATTACTGGCATTGGTGCTTCTTCTATCTACTCGATTAAAAAGATCAAAGAGGCTCAAGTCTTAGATGATCAGCCGTGGATAGACGAGGCCGTCTTTAAGACATTAAAGTTTGCCTCTTCGTACTATCACTATCCTATTGGACAGACACTGCAGCTAGGCTTGCCGAAGATGATGCGCGAGGGCTCTCCTGCTACGTATAAGGAGATCCCAGGTTTTATCAACATGGTAAAACCTGGCAAGCTTGATGAGGCACTAGGCAAGCTACGCTCTAAAGGTCAAAAAGAGCTGCTGCTAGCACTGCAGTCAGGCCCGCGTAAACGACGTGAGCTGCGCGAACAAGGCTTTTCTTTGCAGCAAGAAAACGTGTTGATTCGCTTGGGTTTAGCAAAGAAGGTTGATCTTGCACAAGATCTGCCTCCTTTTGATCTCACTGGCGCATCAGCATGTGATGAGATCCTTGCAAATAAACCTTTTGAACTTAATGACGAGCAAGCATCGGTTCTAAAAGCCATCAACGAAAAAGATGGCTATGGTGTCTTTTTACTTAGTGGCGTCACTGGTTCTGGTAAGACTGAAGTTTATCTGCAGGCAATCGAGCACACCTTAAAACAAGGCAAAAAGGCGATGGTGTTGGTACCAGAAATCGCGCTTACACCTCAAACTTTTAAGCGCTTCTATGCTCGCTTTAAAGTGCCTATTGCTACCATGCACTCGACCTTGTCTGATCGCGAGCGTATGGATGCTTTCTTAGATATGGCATGTAATCGCGCCGCTATTCTTATCGGTACTCGTTCAGCCCTCTTTTCATCGATACCAGATCTAGGACTTATCGTCATCGATGAAGAGCATGACAGTTCCTTTAAGCAAAATGACGGTCTACGCTACCATGCACGATCACTTGCGGTGTATCGTGCGCATCTGTCTAATTGCAAGGTCATACTTGGTTCTGCTACACCGTCTTTAGAATCGGTATTCAACACTCAAATCGGACGTTATCGCCGTCTTGATCTCTTTAACCGCGCCAGGAACTCAAAGGTTCCAGATATTGTGGTAGTAGATCTCAAAACCGAAGAGCTCAACGACTCAGTAAGATCGGGAATTGGTTCAGTCTTAGAAAATGCCATTGGCGTAACCACAGCCAAGCACAATCAAGCTTTACTCTTCTTAAATCGTCGCGGCTTTTCTAATGCTTTAATCTGCCATACCTGCTGTAAGGTCATCACCTGTCCGCATTGCGATAATCAGCTTACGGTACATCGTAATATCGGCTCAATGAGATGCCATATTTGCGATTACTCAGCTCCAATCTTAAAAGACTGTCCATACTGCGGCGGAAAAGACACCTTACTTGAGATCGGTATTGGTACTGAGCAAGTAGAGAGCTACCTCAAAGAGCGCTTCCCAGATGTTGGTATTGAGCGTATTGATCGTGATGTCATAACCAGTAAAGAGAAGCTCGATCAGAGCTTAAAGCGCATACTCAATCATGAAAGTGAAATCATGATCGGCACACAGATGCTCGCTAAAGGCCATGACTTCCCAGATGTAACTACTGTAGGCATCATTGATGTGGACTCTGGTCTATTCTGCGATGACTTTAGAGGCCTTGAGTACACTGCTCAGTTAATTACTCAAGTAGCAGGACGCGCAGGACGTGCCGATAAAAGGGGTATTGTCTATATACAAACTAGATTCCCAGAACACCAATTGCTCACTCGCTTAACTACTGGTGACTTTAAGTACATCGGTCTTGCCTGTGAGCTTTTGGATATACGTCGTGAGATGTGCCTACCACCATTTACCTTTCAGGCAACGGTGATGACAAATTCCACAGATCGTAATAAAGCCTTTGATAGGCTTAAGGGTATTTTCCAAATCATTGGCAATAATAACCCGCTGCTGCAAAAGGTCTCGATGAGTCCAATCTTGCCCGACAAGATTGAAAAGCGCTTTAACCGCTACCACTTCCACATCACCATCACCGCCTTTACCCGCGATGATTTAAGTAAGCTCTTAGATGCTATTACCGATGCTTACTCTACCTTTAAAAACAATGGTGATCTGCGCTTTGCTATCGATGTAGACCCAATCAACAACTACTAAAGATACGATGGCTCTTTATAAAGCTTACTTACTTTCGCAGGTCCTACTTGCTTTCATGACGCTTACTTACTTTCGCGAAACTTACTTGCTTCCATAACGCTTACTTGTAGCGTTCAAAGGAGCTTAGTTTCTTGGAGTGAAACTTTAGTTAAATGCGTTTTGCGCACCGCTAGAGGCGCAATATCAACTAGCGGCGCATAGTTTAGACAAGCTCTTGAGGGGGGTAAGCTTAGATGCTCTTGTCTTGAGAGTCTTTACCTAGTTCGTCTACCTGCTCTTGAGTGGCTGCATAGGCTGCCGAGGTATCGTTACTGTTGCTTGTTTTAGTCGCAGAGGCTGTGTCTGCCTTATAGTCTAGGCCTTTAGAGGCCTCCCATAAGAAGACGTACTTTAAGAATGTATAAATAAAGGCACTTTGTGCTGCAATGTAGCCAGCACGACCATCCATAAAGCCGAGCTTTACAAAGTAAAGCTTAATAAAGCTAAAGATTGGGCTGAAGATGATCTTCATTAATGATGGCTTCTTGCCTTTAACAATATAACTTTGAGCTGACATCTTGGCGTAACGTACGGTACGTAAGAAGTGATCATTCACATCACGATATGAATAATGAATGATGTAGCCAGGTAAACGCTTCACCTTTGAGTCAGTATTCAATGACTCATGGACTAACTCACCTTCCCAACGTGGATTAGAATCACGACGGACTAAACGGAGGCGATAGTTAGGCTGCCAAGCATGCTTAAGTAACTTGCCTAAGTAGAAGGTAAGACGATTCATCTCATAAGCGTCGTGGCTATCCTCTTTGATAACCTTAACAATGGCATCCTTAAGCTCATCATTGAGCACTTCGTCAGCATCTAAAAATAAGATCCAGTCTTGAGTGCATTTAGGAATCAAAGAGTTCTTTTGCTTTACAAAGCCTTTAAACTCTTCTGTGTAAACCTTAGCACCAAAAGACTTAGCCACATCAATAGTTTTATCTGTAGACACGGAATTGATCACGATGATCTCAGAGGCGATGTCTTGAATCTTAGCTAAGGTTGGAGGCAATCTATCGGCCTCATTATGGGCGATCAGTGCTACTGTAAGACTGAGCTTTTCGTAGTGCTTGTCACCACTTGACTGTTCAGAACTTGTCTTTATAACTTCATCTACACTCTTAGACATTTTTTCTTGCTTATGACTTGCTTGATAGAGCGCTACTTCTTTGGAGCTATAAAACTGCTCTAATGATGTATTAATGATCTCAAGAGCCATGCTCTCTTCAAGCTCCTGCAACTCCTTAGTCTCTGCATGGAGCTTATTGCGATCAAAGGTTACAGGATGCTCATTAGTATCGCCGTATAAAGCCCAACGAGTATGAGAATTAGAGATACGACTTGAGTAAAAACAGATAACAGGTTTTCTGTAGTTTCCTGCAAATTGTGTAATACCGGTAGAAGGACCAATAAAGCAAGCTGATAAGTCAGTAAGCGCTGCAGCTACCATGAGTGAGTGCTCATTGATGCAGACATGTAAGTGCTCACGCAGCTTTTCAGGCACAGCAGCAATGACGCGCTCAATACGTTCTTGCTGGCTTTTAATGCCCATCACCACGATCTCAGGCACCAGTACAGAGTCATTATGTTGAGCACAAGTGACACAAGAGTGCGCATTTAAATCTTGCTGAGAGTCAGCTTTAAGATCATTGCTTTTACTTGCTTTAGTAGCATATGAAGATAGGATGCCGGTGATTACTTGTGAGTAGTGAGCCTCAGAAAGATTAGAGCCTGAACCACCAGTAAATGGGTTAATCAGGATGAATGGCTTATCAGCGATATTTAAGGAAGCAATGAGCTCTTTAGCCTTAGCGCCATCCTCATCAGTGTAGGCAATACGATCAAAGTGAATACCAACCTTGTCAAAAAGCTCAGGATCAAGGTGCTTTATAAGATCAAGATTATATTCAGCCTCACTCTTGATGCACTCAGAGCGCTTTTGTCTAAAACCTCGATTGTAATGAATGAATGACCATAACTTTGAATGTGGGCCAATGCGTACCTTTGCACCTGACTTTGAGGCAATACTAGAGATATGGTTGTTAGAGACTAAGGCTATAAACACATCAGGGTTAAATGAGCGCAGCTTGCTAATTAAAGAGGCATCATCTTTGTAATCATCAATGCTAATAACCTCATCGATGCATTTGACGTGCATGGCTACAGCACGATTAGCATTACTAACAAGAGCAATGATTCTAGCTGATGGGTACATGGCTTTAGCTGTAGCGTATGACGGAATAGACACGACAAAATCGCCGATCTTATCGGTTCGAGAAATGATGATGTTATTGATACTTGCCATATCTACCTCAAAAGCTTACGTCTACACACTCTCATCTTTGGCTTTGCAAAACCATGCTTGAAGCCACGTAGGTCTCTAATATTTCTAGTTTAACATGCCTATTAGCCCCTTGTTTTAAGTAAGGGTCTTTGCACTTGTACTGACGCAAAACGCTAGTGGTTCGACGAGTGCGTCACTAATTGTATATGCTACTGAAAATAGACATGAGCACCATGCGATTAGCTGTTAGCCTTCATCTCTGAGGTTTTTGCTTGCGCTGCTGCAGCGACAGATACAACCGCTGCGGCGGCGACTGCTGCTGCAGCTGCAATTGCAATTGCAAAGCTCATTGTGCTCAATACATTATTGTTGGCAATTGCGCCCTCATGAGAGCATCTCAAGCGACTCAACAAGGGTCGAACTTAAAGGTCATAAGGCGTCAACTATAGAGCATCACCCGCATTCTTACGCGATCTGTCTTTTACAAATGACCTGTTGAGCCTAGCGTCTATGCTATAATAGAAAATTCTGTGGACGCACTTAGAACTGTCCCTTGCAAGGCGCTTTTTTCTAAGCACCTGTAACGAACTAGACGGCATATCTATGCGTTCCATATCGTTTTTTAGCAAGCTGCTACATAGAGCACTTAAGTAAATCTTAAGATGCCCACTTAGCGTTAGTAACTAGCGCTTTAAAGTGTTTAGTAGCTCAGAGCTTATCTTTAAGAGCAATTGGTCGGGTCAATTTCGAAAATATGAAGAATCTCGTTGCCTCATTCGTACTTGCAAGTCTTAACAAGTTAAAAGCTGACTTTGATATCCCAGATGATATTCAAAGCAAGATCCGCATTGATCGCACCAAGGATAAGGCTCATGGTGACTTTGCCACCAACATCGCCATGATGCTTGCTAAGCCACTTGGCAAGAATCCACGTGAATTAGCTCAGCTCATTGTTGACGCTCTGCCTAACGATGAGCGTATTGCTAAGACAGAGATCGCAGGTCCTGGCTTTATCAATTTCTTCATTAACGCCAACCACACCGCATCTGCACTGCAGGCCATGCTCTTAGATGAGCGCTCTGGTGTGCCTTTAACTACTGAGCCACAAAACATTGTGGTTGACTACTCAGCTCCTAACGTAGCTAAGGAAATGGCTGTACACCACATCCGTTCTACCGTAATTGGTGATGCTGTGGTACGTGTACTTGAGTACTTAGGCCATAACGTTACCCGTGCTAACCACGTTGGTGACTGGGGTACTCAGTTTGGTATGCTCATCGCCTATCTCGAAAAGTGTGAAAACGAAAATGGCGCTGGCATGGATCTGAGCGACTTTGAGGCTTTCTATCGTGAGGCTAAGCGTCTTTACGATGAGGACGAAGAATTTGCAGTTAAGGCTCGTTCTTATGTAGTTCGTCTGCAAGGTGGCGATGAGTACTGCTATAGCATGTGGCAGAAGCTCGTTAAGATGACCATGGATCAAAATCAGGCTATCTATGATCGTCTGAACGTCACTCTCTCAGAAAAAGACACCATGGGAGAGAGCCTGTATAACGACATGCTGCCTGTTGTAGTTGATGATCTGTTAAAGCGTGGTATCGCTGTTGAGGATCAGGGCGCGGTTGTAGTCTATTTAGACGAGTTTAAGAACAAGGATGGCGACGTACTTGGCAACATTATTCGTAAGAGCGATGGTGGATACCTGTACACCACCACTGATATTGCCTGCGTAAAGTACCGTGTAGAGAAGTTCAAGGCTAACCGCCTCATGTACTTTATTGACTCACGTCAGCATCAGCACTTAGAAGCTGCATGGCAAATCTGTCGTATTGCTGGCTACCTGCCTGAGAATGTCTCTATTGAGCACGATGCATTTGGCATGATGCTCGGTAAGGATGGCAAGCCATTTAAGACTCGTTCTGGCGGTACTGTAAAGCTTAAGGATTTATTAGACGAGGCTGAAAAGCGCGTTGATGCTATGCTCACTGAGCGTGGCAGTGAGTACGATCCACAAGAGCGTAAGCAGATTTTACATGACATCGCAATTGGTGCTGTAAAGTATGCCGATCTGTCTAAGAATCGTCTTACTGACTACATCTTTGACTGGGATCAGATGCTCGCTTTTGAAGGCAATACTGCTCCTTACTTACAGTATGCATACAGCCGTATTCAGTCCATCTTCCGTAAGACTGACAGCGTTCCAGGCACCATTGTGATTAATCACGAGGCTGAAGAGGCTTTAGCTAACAAGCTGCTCTCCTTTGCTGATGCTGTTAACTCAGTTGCAGCTAAAGCTATGCCGCACCTGTTATGTACTTATCTGTTTGAACTGTCTGGCACCTTCATGCGTTTCTATGAAGCATGCCCAGTATTAAAGCAGGGTACGGATGAAGAAACTAAGGTCTCCCGTTTAGCTCTGTGTGCTTTAACTGCCAAGGTGCTCAAGCAAGGTTTAAATCTGCTTGGCATCAATGTCATGGAAAAGATGTAAAGCTTTTTATAGCTTATAAAAGCCATAACTACTGTTTTTAACTAACTATGCTGCCATGAAATTGCATGGCAGTTTAGCCTTAACTAGCTTTTTGCTAAGTTTCAGCTACTAAGCTTTTAGTAGCCTTAACAACATGTTTTGACAGCCATTTAAAGGTAATCGTTGTGAAGTTTAATCTAGGTGAAAAGGGCGGTTTGTCCAATCTGCCTCCGCAAAAGAAGCGTGTTTTAGCTATTGGCGGCATCGCTTTTATAGTTTTACTCTTTGTAAGCTTCCTGTTGTCACTTACTGAGGATGATGGCTCAAATCAAACTCAAGAAGTAGTTAGCCAAGAGGCCAATCAGCCTTTAGAGCAAGGTAGTTCAGGCGACCTGCAATTACCAAGCTCACAGCGTTATGACTTTGAAAATAACGTCGCTACTAATGGCGGTGGTATTGAAGATCTGTTAAACGACGCCCCTCAGACCGATGATGGTCCTATCGGCGTTGATAAGAGCCCATTTGAAAATCAGCCAAATACTCAAAGTCCATCTCAAGGACTTGGTCCTCTACCAATGCCAACTGAAGAGGAAGAAGCATTAGGTGGGCAGCAAGCTCAAGAGCAAGCCCCTGAGGCTCCTCAAGCAGCTCCTGCTTCAACTAAAGCAGTACTCTATTGCGATAGTTACACCAATGCTGCTGATGCAGAAAGCCAAAAGGCTGTCCTCGCTTTCCAGGGCGTAGCCGCTCAGGTAGTTAAGAATCAAGATGGCACTTTAGGCTTGAAGCTTGGCCCATTCCCATCAGCAGAGCGTGCTCGTGAGGCATTCTCTTTCTTAGCTGATAAGGGTCTCTTACAACAATGCGGCCTCATTCAAGAATAAAGAGCGCTTAGAGCATTGAGCTGCTGTTAAGTGGCCATGCTTTGGGGGCTCAAAAACCCATTTTTGATACAGTTTTACAAACTCAAACTAGTTTTATTTGCCAAGGCTTACTTGAACAAAATAGCCATACAGGCAAGGGCACATAGATAGATTACGCTTATCTCAAGATGCCCACATGGTCGAGATCTGATAGCAATCATCTAATCGACTATGGGTAATGAACTAGAAAAACTAATATCGAGTGTAGGATAAGGTTTTACTATGACAACCATCGTTTCTGTTCGTCGCAATGGCACAGTTGCCGTAGGTGGTGACGGTCAGGTTACTATGGGCCAGTCTTCTATCTTAAAAGACAATGCCCGCAAGGTACGTCGCCTGTACAAAGGCCGTGTAATCACTGGTTTTGCAGGCTCAACTGCCGATGCATTTACTCTTTTAGATCTGTTTGAAAAGAAGCTTGAAGCCCACCAAGGTATTTTGGAGAGAGCTTGTGTTGCTTTAGTTAAAGACTGGCGTACTGATAAGATGCTCCGTAAGCTGGAGGCCATTATCATTGCTGCAGATAAGGATCACTCATTCTTAATCTCTGGCACTGGTGACGTAGTACGTATGGATGATGACATCCTCGCTACTGGCTCAGGTGGTAACTTTGCGCTCTCTGCTGCACGCGCCTTAGTCCGCAACACCGACTTAAGCGCTGAAGATATTGTTAAGAAGTCCTTAGAGATCGCCGGTGAGATTTGTGTATTCACCAATCAAAACCACATCATCGAGACTATTAGCTGCGATGAAAAGGATGAGTCCAACGCAACCAAAGATGCTCCAGAGACCAAGGAGCAGGGCAGCTGCCAGAGCTTTTAGGAGATAGCGCATGTCTGAATTAACCCCACGCGAGATTGTAAGTGAGTTAGATCGCCACATCGTTGGCCAAGCTGCTGCGAAGCGTTCTGTAGCCATTGCTCTGAGAAATCGTTGGCGTCGTATGCAGTTAGACCCAAAGATTCGTCAGGAAATCTATCCAAAGAATATTCTGATGATAGGCCCTACCGGTGTTGGTAAGACTGAAATCGCACGTCGCTTAGCCACTCTTGCTAAGGCTCCTTTCATTAAGGTTGAAGCCACCAAGTACACTGAGGTTGGCTATGTTGGTAAAGAAGTAGACTCCATTATCCGCGAGCTTGCTGAAGTATCCATGAAGCTCGTTAAAGAAGAGGCTGCTAAAAAGAATAATGCCCGTGCAGAAGAGGCCGCTGAGGAGCGCATCTTAGATGCACTGCTGCCATCCCCATCAGCAACTGAAGAGGAAAAGCGTAACAACGCTACACGTCAGAACTTCCGCAAAATGCTGCGTGAGGGCAAGCTTGATGATCGCGAGATCGAAATCCGCATTGCTGATAAGTCAGGCTCTCCTTTACAGATCTTAACTCCAGGCAATGGTGCCATGGAGGATATGAACAATCAGCTTCAGTCACTGTTTGATTCATTATCTCCAAACCGCACCATCAACCGTAAGATGAAGATCAAGGACGCTTTTAAAGAGCTGACTCAAGAAGAGGCCGAGAAGATGACCTCTACTGAAGATCTGCGTAATGAAGCAGTTAAGCAGTGTGAGAATCACGGCATTGTCTTCATCGACGAAATCGATAAGATCTGTGGTGGTGATGGCAGTAGCTCTCGCGGTGAGGTTTCTCGTCAGGGCGTACAGCGTGATCTGCTGCCTCTTATCGAAGGCTGCCAGGTCAACACCAAGTACGGCATGATTAAGACCGATCACATCCTCTTTATCGCCTCTGGTGCTTTCCAGATCGCCAAGCCATCTGATCTCATCCCAGAGCTGCAGGGTCGTCTACCAATCCGTGTTGAACTGCAGGCATTAACTGCTGATGATTTTGTACGCATCTTAACCGAGCCTCATGCTTCATTAACCAAGCAATACGAGTACTTAATGGCAACTGAAGGTGTAAAGATCACCTTTACCGATGATGCTATTAAGCGCATTGCTGAGGATGCCTACACTGTCAACGAAAAGACTGAGAATATCGGTGCCCGTCGTCTGCATACTCTGATGGAGAAGATCTTAGATCAGGTTTCATTTGAGGCCCCAGATAATCCTGGCACTACCGTGGTTATCGATGCAGCCTATGTAGATGAGCACTTAAGCGATATTGTTCAGGATGAGGATCTCTCACGCTATATTCTCTAAGCAACTGAGCTCTTATATTTACTTGGCACATGTGTAGTGAAAGTAGCGACAGATGCTGTCCTTAGCATCTAGGACTATATCTTTATGAAAAGAATCGCTTATACATGTGCCTTAAGATCAAGATCAGAGCACTCATAAAAGTTACTTTTTCTTAAGAAAAAGAGTGCTAAGATCTCGACAGGGCATCTATACGTACATATTTTCCAAGGTTCATTTATGGCAAATCGTGAACAGCTGAGTCTCAGAGAACTTGAGCTCTTACAGGAGCTCAATGAAATTGCCGCAAAGACTGATACTTTGAGCAGCAATATGGACGAGAAGTTCAGCTCCCTTGATAGAAAAGACGTTGAAATCGCTGCACTCAAGCGCAAACTTGAAGAGTACAAACGTGAAAACGAGCACTTGTGCGAACTCATTCAAACCTGGCGTTCAAGAATGGACAACGTGCTTAAGACTTTAGGTCAGATTAACAACTAAATCTGCACGATAAAAACGCGCCTTGGCGCGTTTTTTGTTTGCATAAGTCGATATTGCGAAAGAAACATTAAGACACAAAGTTAATGTCAAACTTTCGTACTACAGCTTCACGGCGTCCTTGCAAAGACGCCCCTTATATACAACCTGAATTACAAAGATTAAAAAGCTGCAGCTCTAATCAAGGTAGCGCATGCTTAAGCCTTATTTACCTTGCTTTCAAGTGCCGCTTGAAGCTCATCATCACACTAGCAATGTAGTTAAACTTGGCACCAAGCTCTTTGTATATACGGGTTTAGGATTAAAACATGGCCCACATTACAACAGTACATAAGATAGCTCAGGCACTTCCTAGATTTGAGGCATTGAAACTCAGCTTATGTACCATGGCGCTTGTTTTTAGCTGTAGTAGCTATGCTCAAGAAGAGACTAAACCTCAACAGGCAAGCTCAAGTATTAACTCTGTTGCCGATGTAGCAGAAGCAAAGAAAACCTCATCTTTGTCAAATACCAACACCACTGCTAGTGGTGCCGAAAACCTTCGTAATGCCATTGATAAAAAGACCACTGCTATTGATAAGTCTGGTGCCTACGTCAATGCATCTGCTCTTAAGACCAATGCAGACAAGGTAAGCCCAAGCTCTGAGCAAGTGGGCAGCAATGTCAAAGAGAAAGCTAAGGTCTACCGTGATCCATATGGTAATAGACTTAAGGCTCCTCCTCGTAAGCAAAGCTTTGAGCAAAGATCACAAGAAGAGGCGCGTACTGCTGAAAAGATCGCGCAGTCAAATCTCAATCGCCCAACTAGCTCCTTAAGTAAGGTTGCAACAAGTACTGCAGCTACTGTGGCAAGTACGCAGGCTCTAGCAAGTAACGATAGCAAGGTTGTAGCAATTAAAGAGACTCCTCTTAAAAGTGCGGTAGTTTTCTTTACTAAGCCAGAAAAGAGCTCAACCCATAATGTTGACGCTATGAGCGGTGCCTCTACAGTTAAAGTGGAGCAGAACATCCTTGGTATTACTGAGTATGAGGCAAGTCTCATTGCTAAGTACACTAAGGCAGATATGTATCGCATCGAGAGAGATCACCCATACTCATCTAAGCACTCAGAACTTATTATGCAAAGTTCTGACGAGATGGACTCTGGCCTCCCTCCTCAAAGCAAGATCACTCCAAATTTTGATCCATCTTCATATGATGTCATCTTTGTAGGCTTCCCACTGTGGTGGTCTGATATGCCTATGCCGCTGTACTCTTTCTTTGAAGACCATGATCTTTCAGGCAAGATTGTGATCCCATTTTGTACCTACGGCAACAAGTCAAGAAATAAGGTATTTACCAAGATCTCCAAGCTTGAGGCCAATGCCAATGTACCTATCAAGGCAGGTCTTAAGTCATATCGCGCTGACATTGCCAAAGACGGTGAGCGTATCGTCAAAGAGTGGTTAATTAAGCTCGACAATAACAGCTTTAAAGGTTTATTGCCAAAGGACTCTGAGGCAAAACAACAAAGTGCTCCTCAAGAGGGCCAAAATACTGATAGCACTACTTTAAGCAAAGATCCTCAAGATGCAGGCACAAACAATACTCAAGCTCGTGCCAATAGCTTTGCCCCTGGCAAAACTCCATCAGTTAAGCCAGCACCATAGCACCATCGTTATCTAAGCTTAGAGCGTATATAGCCTATACCCTAAAACGTCGTGCTCAAAATTACTCTTGTAATAGTGCGATCTATAAAGATAACGCACACATATCCTTATAGACCACAAGAGTAAAAAATGATCACCTTGCGCACCTTAAATTTGACGTAGTTGATCAAATTAATCGCATAGACATTGGGATGGCTAAGACGGCATTGTTTGTGCACTTTCATGATTTTGTAATATCTAGTATGCTTGCTAAACGTGCTTTTGACACTATGTCCCCATAGTCTCAAGCCCATTTAGTTACAGCACTAACAAGCGCCTAAACTGATTCATCACTGCTTAATCTTATGCCTAAGTCACCTTCAGCCAAAAAACTTCTAACAGCCACTGGTTTGCTGTGCGCCATCTTTGCCGTCAGCACTCCATTCTGGCTGTTTACTAGTGAGCAATCCGTGTCCGTCGTTAACAAGAACAAAGTCTCAACAAAAGACGCGGCTACAAAGGTCGACTCATCCACCCCATCTAAGGACAGTGGTAGCAACAACTCCTCAGACAAGGTCTCAAAATCTGATACTAAGGCCAAGAACAAAGACTCAGATTCAGATAAAGCCAACAAAGCAGATACTAAGGCCAACGCCAAAGATTCAGATAAGGCCAATACAGCAGATACCAAGGCACAAGACGTAGACTCAGATAAGGCCAACAAAGCAGATACTCAGGCCAAAGACCAAGATTCAGATAAGGCCAACACAGCAGATACCAAGGCACAAGGCAAAGACTCAGATAAGGCCAACACAGCTGATACTAAGACACAAGACAAAGACTCAGACTCAGATAAGGCCAACACAGTAGATACTAAGGCCAAAGATTCAGATAAGACCAACATAGCAGATACTAAGGCCAAGGCCAAAGACTCAAACAAGGCACAAGACAAAGCATCAGATAAGGTCAACGATTCAGATACTAATAACAAAGAGTCTGATAAGGTAAAGGCTGCTGAGTCTAAGACAGATGGCAAGGATGCTCAGGGCAAGACAAGCAATAAAGAATCTGCAGCGATTAATGAGGCTAAGAGCAAGTCCTCAGGTGAGGATAAGTTTGCCACTGCTGCTGTAGAAAAGGATGAGTTATCTGAAAGTGTGCTTTCAGAAGGTCAGAGCATTGCGCAAAAGCCACAGAGCCTTGCAGATAAAGTACGCGACATTACTAAGAGTCGTACTGCTGAGGATAAAGCAGCCTATGAAAGAGCAATAAAGGAAAGAGAGCAGCAAGTTGATGATGCCATTGCCTCCATCTCTGGCAACTATAAAATCTACTTGCCAAATATGTTTAGCGAAAAGGCTGTTGTTATCTACTTCTCAGCTCCGGTTAGCTCCACCAAGATCAATTTAAGAAAGGATGCTGATCTTAGCAAGCTTAAGATTGACTCGCTTAGTGGTGCTACACAAGTTAAGTACCAAGATCAGGATACTTTCCAAGATGTATCAGAGCCAGCGATGGATTACATTGCCAATACGCTCAGCAAAGAAAGTGGTGCCCAGCTCTTTAAGGTAGCTACTGTCACTACCTATCCAGACAACGTATCTAAGCTCTACTCTATGTCTTTTGATGAGCTCAGCAATAGCGAGTATCCAGAGCTTACTGACGATGTCCTTTTAAACATTGATGAGTACTCAGTTATATATCTTTGCTACCCTAATTGGTGGGGTAACATGCCAGGTGCAATTTACAGCTTCTTAGCCAAATACGACCTGTCAGATAAGATCATTGTTCCAGTGTGCTTATACGAAAAAGATAAGTTTTCAGGCACTACAGACACCATCGCAACCATCGAGCCTAATGCTAGTGTCTATAGCAAGGGCTTACTCATCTCTAAAGAAGAGTGCAAGAACGAAAGCAACATGCGCAGTAAGATACGCACCTTCTTAACCGAGCTTTCTAAAGAGTTTGAGTAGCAAAACTGCGTGCAAACAAGATAGTTGTACCGCATAGTAATTGATAAGCCTAGATAGTTGTACCGCATAGTAATTGATCAGCCTAGATAATTGCGCTGCAAAGCAAAAAGGCCGTTACTGTTTGATTGAGACAGACAGTAACGGCCTTTTTTCATAGGCTCAGAGCAACTCTGAGCTACTAATAGCTTGAATCTAACAGATTACTCTATGGTAAAACCTGGGCATTTTCAGGCTTTGTTGCGTCCACTTGAGTGACGTTTGAGCCCTTAGCTTTATCCTGTGAAGCAGCACCTTGGGATGGATCTGCTGCTTGGGATGGAGCTGCAACTTGATTAGATGACTCTGTAGCCTCATTTGTCAGGGCGCTGCCATTGTCTTGAGATGCTGTGCTCTTATCTACAGTGCTGTCATCTTCTGACACGATCTCTAAGGCGCTTTTTGCTTTACGCATGGTAAAGTTGCGCTCTTTACACTCCTCTTCAGTAAGACGAGGACGTAGCAACGCAAATAAAATAGCACCTACTAGGACACCGCTGAGAATCGATAGCATATAAAGCATGCTATTAACTGCGATTGGGAAGAGGAACACGCCACCATGAGGAGCGCAAATACCGCAGCGGAAGTACATGCTTAAGGCACCTGCAACGGCAGATCCGCAAATACAAGCAATACGTAATCTTTGAGATGAAGCTAAATAAGGGATTACACCTTCGGTAATAAAGAGCATACCCTTGAATATAGCTCGGTAAGCGCCATCGTACTCTTGTTTATTGAAGCTATGACGACCAATGAAGCGAGCAGCAACACCTGCAGCCATTGGTGGCACCATACCGCCTGCCATAACTGCACCCATCACTAATGAGCCAGGGCCGGTTTCTGGTAAACAATCAGCAAGTAAGAGCACACCACTAGCGTAGGCAATCTTATTGAATGGACCTCCCATATCTGCTGACATCATGGCCGCAAGGATTGCACCTATTGCAACCAACACTATCGTATCAGCCTCAAGGAGCAGATCATTTATAAGGTTGTCTATCAGTGCCGCTGGGATATTGGTTATAAACTGAGCAATTAAGGTCGTGAATACAGCGCCCGCTAATGGATAGACCAGCAAGGCGAACATAGCATCATGGCCTTTTAAGAAGCGTTGGGCTATTCGCGCCACCACAAAGGCCACGCCTCCACCCACAAAGCCATTTAACAGCGCTCCTATCACGCCAGCGCCGGCCATATCGGCCATAACACCACCAGTAAATCCTGCTACTAGAGCCATACGTCCTGCCATAGAGAAGGCAATAAAGGCACTAAGTACAGGAAAGAGCAAGGTACCGATACTGTAACTAATTGAGTCTAAAAATAGACCTAAGCTGCTGGTCTTAACCAACTCTAAGCGAGCCACAGCTGACAAGATACCTGCAGTAGCTGCCAGTGGCAGAATATAGGTTAAACCGCTCATCAGATGGCGGTAGAGCTTCATTGGCAGGTTATAAGACTCATGAGATGATGAGCCTGCCTTATACACCGGGCAATTTGGATCGAGCGCTTGTTTAAGTAGCATCTCAGGTCGATGCACGCCATCGATAACACCAGAACGCACCATGCGCTTGCCAAGGAAGCGATCAATATCCACAGCACGATCTGCTGCCACAATAACGGCCTTGGCTGAAGCGATATCCTCTGGCAAGAGGCTATTGCGATTACCTGCGGCGCCATCAGCTTCAACCTTGATGGAAATGCCCATCTCTTTAGCTTTATGCTCTAAAGATTCGGCCGCCATATAAGTATGTGACAAACCAGCAGGGCATGCAGTTACTGCAACAATATCGTACTTGACCTTGTTCTCTTGGTGCTCTGCTTGCTCTTCGTTTTGGCTTTGCTCTTCTTCTTTCTTATCCTCAACAGACTCTGCCTTATCGATGATATCTAAAAACTCATCAGGTGTTTTTGCCTCAAGCACATGATGACGAAAGCCCTCATCCATAAGCAGAGTAGATAATCTAGCTAAAACATCGATATGGGCATCTGATGCCTGATGAGGGGAGGCGATCATGAAGATGAGATGTACTGGCTCGCCATCTACAGAATCAAAGTCGACACCATCAGGGACGACCATGGCAGCTAGTCCAGTGCGAATTACGGCATCGCTCTTAGCATGAGGAATAGCAATGCCCTCACCAAGACCTGTTGAGCTGCTACGCTCGCGATCAAAAACTGCTTCACAAAAGCGGTTGATATCACTAATACAGCCAGTTTCGGCCATGATCTCAACTAGCTTAGAAATAGCAGCTTCCTTACTTACCGGATTGGCATCTAAACATACAGAATGCCTATCCAAAAGATCGCGAATCCGCATACATCTACCTTTCAATTACTTTCCAAAAAGCAAAGACGCAAACAACTCATTTAGAGACGGATAATGCGTCACCTACAGACTATATACCTGTTAGCTGCCAACGGTTGTAAGTATCTACAAGTACTAGCCTAAACGTCTTGATCCTAGGCTAATAACTTATTGATAGAGTCTATTCTATCATCATGTGTCAAGGCATTACTGATAAGAGATTAGTATGTAGTGCTACTAGATGGGCAAAATGCTCATCTAGAGGCTATCTGACATAACTAAGTCTCTAGTGAGCACATAAAGCAAAGGGGGCTGCCTCACATAACTAAGTCTCTAGTGAGCACATAAAGCAAAGGGGGCTGCCTCATATCTCTAAACTATGAAGAGATAATGGCAGCCCCCTGTGCTTATGAAGCTTGATTAACGCTTGTGCTTAATGCACAAGCGCTAATCAGAACTAAATAGCTATGCTTTAACAGCTGCTGAGGTGCTATCTGCATGCTGTTCATCAGTATCACTTTTAACAGATGCACTTTCTTTGTTCTTATCTGCATCTGAGTTGTAGTAGCCACGAGGCACCTGACAGAACTGGCTATCAATAAAGGTAATATCCTTAAATGTTGCTGCCTGATCAGGCTCCATATGCAGAGTTATGTCAGCATCCTCAAAGAAGCGGCGGATATTGTGCTCAGCCTCATCAGCAATATCATGAGCTCTCTGGAAGCTCATAGTTCTGTCGAGCACGATATGGCACTGAATATAGATCTGAGGACCTGCCTTACGGGTACGCAAATCATGGAATGAATCAATACCCTCAACGGATAAAATCGCACGGATGATCTTGGAGTGATCTTCTACACTTAAAGACTTATCGAGAAGAGTACCAATTGCAGTATGTCCAATGTGGTAGGAGCTGTGCATGATGTATAAGCCTAAAAGAATAGTGACTACACCATCAGCCCAGTCATAACCCATCTTAGATAAGACTAAGGATAAGATAACACTGAGGTTTAAACCCACATCGGATAAATAGTGGAAGCGATCGGCCTCAATTGCCTCACTCTTAGTCACCTTGCAAACATAGCCTTGGAACATAGTCAGCATAATCGTGACGACAATGGAGGCTATCGACACGTAGATAGCAATATCGATATAACCAATCTTCACAGGATTAATGGTTCTATCAAAGCCATTGAAGATCAGCAATAGCGCCGAACCACCGATGAAGGCAGCTTGTGACAAGGATGCTAAAGCCTCTGCCTTATAGTGACCAAAGCGGTGCTTGTCATCAGCTGGTGAGAGTGCATAACGCAGAGCCAACAGATTGATAAAGGAGGCACTCAAATCGATAAGCGAGTCAGTGAGAGAAGCTAAGATGGAGCTTGAACCTGAGACTAACCATACGCCAAACTTCATCACAATAAGGATGATAGCTGTAGCTACGGATGCGACACCGGCTAAAATCACTAAGCGCTTGTATGTACCCTTGATCTCTTTAGGCTCTTCTTTTTCTTTCTCAGCGCCACAGCATGAGCCTGATACTTGATTTTCATTATCAGACAAATGAATAGGACAGTCAGGACTATCAGTACCTGGGCAGCCTACTGGACGCTCAAAATCCTGATGATTCATGCACAGCTTCATTTGCTCTGGAGTACAGCAGCACTCATGAGTATGTGTACCATCTGGAGACGCTGTTCTTAGAATAACGACGCGGTTTTTATCTCGCTGTAATGAATCGCTACTAGTATTAGTATCCTTAACACTTGCATCGGCTGCATTGTTCGAGACCGCCTCTGGTGCTGAGGCTTTACTAGCATCTGCAGGAGCTACACTTTGTATAGCGCCTACAGTCTCTTTAGTATCATTGAGCATAGTTTAAGTTGTCTCTGAGTATTTGGTTTAGTTCTTATTGGTAAACCACATTTGGTCTAATACCATATTCACAAGACAGCATAACAACAACTAACATCTTGCTGCCTTATCCCATGTCTAACTAGGCATGAGCACATCCCATGCTCTTTAACAAAGCTACTCCCTTAAAAGCATGAACGCTCATCTTCTAGGATTAGCCACATATACCGATAAGCATATGATGTGTTAACAAAAAAAGCGCCGTAGCGCTCTTAAAGTTCTATCTCCTTATTATAAGCCGATTTTGCACTCTCATCATGCTATGAGACAAACTAAACAAGCTACCTTGCTCGCTATAGACTCATGGCTTATTAAAGCGCAACCATAACACTATCCTTTACGTATATTCTTGAATTTTAAGCCCCACAAAAATTCAGCTTCTAGACTCTGTTAAGGGATTGTCCAATTGCGTTGCCTTTGCGCACTTGCTGTTAATTGCCCATGACAGGTCGGATTTGCACAAACTAGCTTTGGATTAGATGAAATCTTATTGGGCAAGGGCATGAAAAAAGTGTGAGGCGTGACTAAAAAGCAGCTGAAAGTTACTATAGCTAAATGTTTAGGGCTAACTTTTGCCACCATACATAGTAGAGTAGTTAATATGCCACTGCTGTCTATTGCCTTTAAGGCTACGTACTGACAGTCATGGGCCTTTATAACACTTGTTGGTTTTAACCATCAGTGTCTAGCTGTGAGCATAAGGATGATGAAAGAAAAGGTTTTTGGTACAAATCACGCTAAGAACTATCATCAATTGCACACAATATATGGTTAGTTTGGCGTGATGATATATCACGACTTAGCAATTATCTTTAAAGTAACCAACGAGTTACGGGGGCTGTTATGGTCAATCGCTTTTTGCGTGCACTGTTTTACTGGCCGATTCGTATCACTGCTACATGTGAACCAATCCCTTTTGAGCCGTTAAAGCACATTAAAATCGATCCTAACAAGCAAATTGTCTACATCATGGTGTCATCCTCTGTAGGCAACATGCTGACCGTGGAGCGCCTGACTAAGCAATTAGGCTGGCCATCCCCATTTGAAGATATTGTGATTGGTCAAAAGAAACTGCCTCGCACTGCCTATTTGCGTGACCCTACTTTCTTTGGCTCCACAGGACGAGCCCGAGACATTAGCGGCACTATCTTTCAATGGTTTGCAGCCTCGCGTGAGATTAATGAAGACTTGCAGATCATTCCTATTTCTGTGCTTTGGTCACGAGACCCTAGTATTGAAGGTGAGGCTATTCGAGGCATTGACTTAGCTACCCCTGTGTGGCGTAAGTTTTTAACTCTTACCTTTGCAGGTCGCGATAACTGCACCATCATCTCTGAGCCTTGTTCAGCTTTTTATTTAGAAGAACGCCTCAAGAGTGTGGGCGACTATATCCTGCGCAAGATTATTCTAAACCGTCTTGTAGCTCTACACTTTTTACGTAAAGCCCGTACCATCGTAGGCAGACCATTTCCAAATCGCTCGCGACTTTTGCATGAACTTGTCCAAAGACAAGGCACGCAAAGTGCGATTGCTGAGGCGATGGAGAAAGATGGCAAGAGCAAAGAGGAGCTTGAAAAGAAAGCTTACGAGATCTTCGATATCATGGTCGCAGACACTCGTTATCCGCTGCTGCGCTTTTTCAACACCATCATTTCCCTCATATGGAAGCGCATTTACCATGGTCAGAGCATTGTAGGCGCGAATAAAGTTCGTAACCTTGTGCAAAACGGCTATGAGATCATCTACATTCCATGTCACCGCTCGCACATGGACTACATCTTATTGCTCTTTGCTATTTTCCATGAGGGCCTGCCTATCCCTCAGGTAGCATCTGGCGATAACTTAAACTTCTTCCCAGTAGGACAAATCATCCGTCGTTGTGGCTCATACTTCATTCGCCGCAAAATGAAGGGTGATACTTTCTACACTGCCTTATTCCGTGAGTACTTATCAGTACTCTTTGAGCGCGGCTATGCTACCGAGTTCTTTATCGAGGGCGGTCGTTCTCGTACGGGACGCACCCTGCCACCAAGAACTGGCATGGTGTCCATGACCGTACAAGCTCAGCTACGTGGTATTGAACGTCCTATTGCCTTCATCCCAACTTATCTTGGTTATGAGCACGTAATGGAGGTCGGCTCATACATGCATGAGCTTGAGGGTGCGGCCAAGAAGAAAGAGAGCATCAAAGGCCTGTTCGGCATCTTTAAGCGTTTACGCTATTACGGCCGTGGCTATGTAACCTTTGGCGAGCCTGTGATTGTGCCTCGTTTCCTCAATAAGCATGTACCAAACTGGCATGACTATATTGATCCTACTGGCAATTCACGTCCTGAGTGGCTTTACGACACCGTAAATCAGCTCTCACACGAGATCATTATCAAGCTCAATGACTCAGCTTCAGTAAATGCTATTAACCTGTGCGCCTTAGCTATCATTGGTGATGCAGACCATACTCTCAGTATAAATATGCTAAAACGCTGTCTGAAGCTTTACTTGCTAGTTCTCTCTTGCGATGAGCGTCGTAAGGGTCTCATGCCTTCAGGCAGTCTCGACACTATCATTGCTCAGGCTTTAGAGCTTAAGAAATTCCGCGTCTATGACGTCGGTGAGGATATGAAGTTTGTACGCCCAAGTCGTGGTCAGACTCTGCAGCTTACTTACTTCCAGAACAATATTCTGCACTTAGTAGCACTACCTGCTCTCATTGCAAGCGTCATTATTCGTAACGGTCATATCAGCCGTGCCAATGTAATCTCACACACCCGCTCATTGTTCTACTTCTTAAAGCACGAGCTGTTTACTCCAATTACTGAAGACGAACTCGACAGCTTCATTAACAAATACATCAATGTCTTTGTTAAGGGTGGTTACATCCTTGATCTTGACCATAACATGCTCGCACTGTCTGGTGATGGCTATGAGGAGCTCTTAATTCTTTCTAACTCCATTCGCTTAAACCTCGTACGCTATCTAATCGCTGTAACCTTGCTACGCCAAATCAACGACGGCACTTTAACTAAGAATGACTTTGTTACTGCTTGTGTCGATCTGTGTAAGGAAGTGCCATCGGAGGTCACTAATAACTCTCCTGAGTTTGCTGACCCCATCATGTTTAACATCATGTGTGATACCTTTGTGCGTCACAGTTACTTTAGCTACTGTGAAAATGGCACCATCATCCCAGAGCATAATAAGATCGTAAAACTAGCCCAGGCTGCTGAGCCGCTGCTCGCTGCCAAGTTAGTACGCCATCTTAAAACTGAGATTGAGAACATCAAGTCACACAATGTGCTAGGCCGCGAAGCTGCCAAAGCTGCGCAAGCTGAGGCTGATGCTAAACGCACCCCTGATACAGAGGCTGTATCTGCTACAGCTGATGAGAGACCTATCATAAGTAACGATTCAGCAAAGACAGAAAATAAGACTCATGGTGCAGCTATCTCTGAGGACAAAATTGAGAGCAGTGCGGCTGCTTGTGAGGATAAGATGCAGTCAGTATCTGAGTTTCTTGATGATAATGACGCCAAATCCTAGGATTTAACGCCATTATTTTCTTTCCTAAGATGGTGCAGTTTTAGTTCTTATCTTAGTTGTGTGAAATGCATAGATGCGCATTGCCTTATGATCTGATAGCATTACAGTGCGTTATTATATTGATGAGGTCTGTTTGTATTAGGCCCATTTTATCTTGCACTATTTAACCTTAGCTTAGGCAAATTCATCATCTGCCCAAACTAAGAACGGATCTTGCAAGAGAATTGATAATTGGCGTAAATATCACAATATTTTGACGCCATATACTCTTCTTTTAAGTTAGAAGAAGACAAGTTTTCTGCTGAAACTGCGCTTTCAGCCACTTCAGATGATCAAGGCATAAATGCCTTGGTATCATTAGAGAAGTTAATCCTGCTTCATGCAGGGCAAGCCTGCCTTTAGTTGGGCAGCTGCCGCTCAGTATCACACGGCAGCTGAACGCTGCCTGCTTGATGCTGTTGTAATTCAGGAACAATTTGCAATGAACCACAAGTTTTTGCTCGCTGCCGCTACTGGCATGCTGCTGTTAGGCTCATCAGTTACAGCTATCGCCGCAGACGATCCACGCTCACATCAACCAATCGATATCAATGCTGAGGCTCAAGACCCTGCTCAGGCTTTAGCTGATGCGATTGCCCCAGAGATTGGTTACTACGACATTACTCCTGACTTTACTACTAACTTAGCTAGCAATGGCTCTGGCCGTATGCACTACTTACGTGTACACGTAAACGTCATGGTTAAGGACGCTAACGATCTTCCTCTGCTCACCGAGCACGATGCTTTAATCCGTGACGCAATCTTAACTATCATCGGTGCTAAAGAGTACAACGCTATTGCTACTGCAGCTGGTCGTGAGGCATTAAGAGCTGAGTGCCGTGCCCGCGTTGCTGATATTTTAGCTAACAAGAAGGGTGGCCCTGTTATTCAGGATCTGCTCTTTACTAACTACATCTATCAGTAGTTTTAATTAAGATCTTGTACCTTGATACAAGATCTTTTCATATCAACACGATATGGACTTTATATGCCGACAGGCATAAAAAAAGCGCCTGCTCTATGAGCATTGGCGCTTTTTTAATGACTGCCACATACTGCATGCATGCGGCAGCTAAAAGGCTTTGGCAAGCTTTAGCCTTGACCTTAAGCTCTAAGCTTCTTTCAAGCGAAGCTTGCCTTTGAGATCAATCAGACCTGCAAGCAGACCTACCACTAAGCCGCCTACATGAGCAAAGTTGGCCATACCGCTTAAGAAGAAGCCAAAGCCAATAAAGATAACGCTCACGAGCAGCAGACCGTTTGGAATACGTAAGCCCTCTGGGATGTCCTCTCGTCTTGAGAGAATACCCATATAGCCAATCACGCCGTAAACCACACCTGACATACCGCCGTAGACATGCATGCCGTCTTGGAAGAGCAGCTGCACCGCATTAGAAAATACGGCCATGGCAAGCACTAAGCCTAAAAGCTTAAATGTGCCTAAAAAACGCTCGATATTGCGGGCAAAAGCCTCAAACATCACGAGGTTAAAGGCGATATGCAAGATACCAAAGTGGAGGAAAATTGGGCTGATAACTCTCCATACCTCGCCACCTTCAGTAATCTGAGCTAATGAAGTCCAGCTTAGAGTGCCTAACAGATAAGGCTCTAAATTAGACAGCAGCATCACAAGATAAATGGCAATACAGATGATCTCAATTACAGAAGTGAGAGTAAAAGGATTCCAGGCATAATTGCCCATCATAAAGCCAAGGGTACCTTGTCCTTGTGTACGCTCACGCTTAACGGTACGACCACTAGCCCATGCAGCCTTATTGTATTCTTTGGCAAAGGGGCTATTCATGAAGTGCAAGAGCTCAATTTTTACTTTGGAGACATCTGACTCATCACGCACATAGATAGCGTAACTTGAACCAAAGCCAGGCTTAGCCACAGCTTTGATACCCTTGGAGTTCAGATAGTCAGCAAAAGTTAAAGCCTGAGCTCTGTCTTTAATTAAGCCAGCCTCGTATGGGAAATTAATGTCGTCTATCTCTTTGAATTCAGCCATTTCATGTACTCTGCTACGCCTTCAGCTACAGTCTTGAACTGCACATCACAACCTGAAGCACGTAAGTTAGTCAGGTCAGCCTGAGTAAAGCTCTGATAGTGGCCCTTTAAGTGCTCTGGGAATGGAATAAACTCCACCTCACCGTGGCCATGATGCTCAATTACTGCTTTAGCTATGTTTAAGAAAGGCTCGGCACGACCAGTACCACAGTTATAGATGCCTGATGGACCTTGGTGCTCAAAGAACCATAAGTTAACCTTAGCCACATCCTCAACATAGACGAAGTCACGGGTATGACCACCATTTTCATAGCCATCAGTACCCTCAAAGAGCTTAGGATTTTCGCCACGTAACATCTGATTGTTCAGATGGAATGCAACAGAGGCCATAGCGCCCTTATGACCCTCACGTGGACCATAAACATTGAAGTATCTAAAGCCAACTACCTGAGACTTTAATGAGGACATTCTCTCTCTTAAGTACTCATCAAATAAGAACTTAGAGTAGCCATATACGTTCAGTGGGCCCTCGTACTCACGACCCTCTTTAAAATCGGTCTTGTCGCCGTAAGTAGCTGCAGAAGAGGCATATAAGAATGGAATACGATGGGCAGTGGCAAACTCAAAGAGCTCGACAGTGTATTCGTAGTTATTCTTCATTACATACTTGCCGTCCCACTCAGTAGTAGCAGAGCATGCACCCTCATGGAAGATGGCATCGATATTGGCACAACCGTACTTCTTGTCAAAAGCCTCTTCATTAGTAAAGAGCTTAAAGAAGTCTTCCTTGTCCATGTAGTCAGCAATATTCAGATCAACGAGGTTCACAAACTTGTGACCATCCTTGAGGTTATCTACTACCAGAATGTCACGACGACCGCGATCATTTAGCAATTTGACAATATTGCTACCGATAAAGCCGGCACCACCAGTTACGATGATCATATCAAGCTCCTGTTAAGCCTTGCTGATAAGCCTTGCGGTCAACCAATGAGTTGCTACTTACGCTAAGACTATTTGATCGAAAAAATCTACTAAAAAGCCACACACCATATAAGATTATGAAATTAGGCATAAGCTTCACTAGCATCATACTATTGTCGTTGATCTAAAAAGCACTATGCAAGCCATTTGTATCTCATATTGGATCAATGTTCTCACAAATGGACAAACTTATGAAAAATAAACGGCGTTTGTCATAAGCGCCCGCACCTGATTTACATCAGTAAAGCACAACAGCAAAGGCCTAGCTGCACTGAAAGTTATGGCTATGACCATCAAGGCCATCTATACAGTGAACTTTCTCAAAACTACATTGTCCTGATAGGACACCTTGAACAAATGCTGCTAAACTAAGTGGATTGCTGTTATATATTGTGATGTGCAATTTGTTAGTAGTAAGTCTCTTCATTGTAATTGCTAAAACTTAGGCAAATCATTGAAGATCTTATCTGTTGTGGCATTGTGGTTTTGACTTTAGATTGGATTACTCATGGCTAAGAGCATTTTAGTCGTATCTCCTGCTTGGCTTGGTGACATCATCATGTCGCAAAGTCTTCTTAAAACATTAAAAAGACAGGATCCAGACTGTCAGATCACTATGTATGCTCCTGCCTATGCGCATGTGATTATTGAGCGCATGAAAGAGGTCGACAGCATTATCACTAATCCTTTTGCTCACGGTAGTCTTGATCTTGCAGGACGCTATAGCGAGGGCAAAAAGCTTAAAGCTATGGGCTTTGATAAGGCCTATGTGTTACCCAACTCGCTAAAATCAGCACTAGTACCATTCTTTGCAGGTATTAAAGAGCGTATTGGCCTAAAAGGAGAGTCCCGCTATCTCTTATTAAATAAGATGATTAAGGACAAAACTTCATATCAGCGTATGAGTGCACGTTATGTAGCTCTTACTTATATTGATGATAAGAATGTGGTCGATGATAAGAGCCTACCTGCGTTTGACTACCCATCCCTTGAGGTTAAAAAGCCAAGTGATGAGCTTCTTGAGCGCCTAAACTTAAGTTTAGACAGACCATTATTGGTCTTAGGCTGCGGTGCTAACTATGGACCTGCTAAGCTCTGGCCAGCGGAGTACTTTGCCAAAGTTAGTGCTCACTTTATCGGCAAAGGCTATTGTGTTGTCGCCCCTGGGTCACAAAAAGATAAGCCAACTACCGAGCTCATTGCTAAGCACCTTAAAGAGATTAACGAAACTTACCTTGATAATTACAAAGACATCTGTGGCATGACCTCCCTTACTGAGGTCTTAGATGTAATTGGCGCATCATCTGCAGCAGTATGTAATGACTCTGGTCTGATGCATACTGTAGCAGCGGCCAATGTGCCACAAGTATGTATCTTTGGCTCCACGTCCACAGGCTATACCCCGCCGCTCTCTGAAATAGCAGCGTGTGTAGAGTCAACTCAGCCATGTCATCCATGTTTTAAGCGTACTTGTAAGTTCGATACCTACGCGTGCCTTAAAGAACTCACACCTGACATGGTCATAACTAAACTTGAAGAAGTTATTGCCAAGAGCAATACCATAGCTTGCAAAAGCACAAGCTAAGAAATTAAACCAAACAAACAGCAACCAACTGCCCCTTCTAAACACTTGAAGGTGTAAGTCAACGTAGTTTGCCCTATGTCTATTAGATCTCGACTTTTCTTATTCTTTTACTATGTGGCAACCACCTTAGTGGTGCTACCAGGTCTGCTGTTTCTTGTGTGGAAGAAACGTAAAGATCCTGGCTATGGCTCACGTGTATTTGAGCTTTTAGGCTTGTATAAGACCGGGCTACGTAACTGTATTTGGTTTCATACAGTGAGTGTGGGCGAGGCTATCGCTGCTCGACCTTTAATCACCGCTTTTGTTAAACGCCACCCTAAGCTGCCTATCTTAGTTACCACCACCACAACCACAGGTGCTAAAGAGATTTTAAAGATTGATGGCATTACTCACGTGTACGCGCCGCTTGATTGTCCTTTATGTGTGTGGTTGTTTTATAAGAACTTTAGGCCAAAGAATCTCTTTATTATGGAGACTGAGCTGTGGCCAAGCATGCTCAGCTTTTCAAAGCTATTCAAAACTAAAGTCAGTGTCTTTAATGCCCGTATGCCAGAAAAGACCTGCCGTAAGTATGAAAAGCACAAGGTGATCACTCGCGATATCATCGCCAATCGCCTAAGCAAAGTGATTTGCCAAACCAAGGACGATGCTGAGCGCTTTAGACGTATTGGAGTAAGCGACGATAGGATTATTACCGCAGGCTCGCTTAAGTATGATTTAACGCCTAATGAGCCTCTCTTTAGACGTGCACGAGCCATTCATAATCTTAAGCCTGATCTGCAGTATGTAGGCGCGATCTCGACTCACGAGGGTGAAGAGTCCATGATTATTGAGACCTTCTACTCTCTACAGTCAAAATTCCCTAATCTGCGCTTAGTGCTTGTACCACGCCATCAGTCTGGCGTATCACGCGCTGAGAACTTTTTAGATGATATCAGTGGTTCCTATGCTTTAAGAACTCACCTTAACTCTGATCTAAGCGATTTTAGCCATGACATTCTCATCGGCAATACCATGGGTGAGATTGAGTTTTATTTAGGCATGTGCGATATCGTTGTAATGGGCGGTAGCTTTATTGATATTGGTGGCCATAACCCACTAGAGCCAGCCTATTTCTCCTTGCCAATTATTACTGGCCCATACTATTACAACTTCACCGAGCAGTTTGAAAATCTCATTGAGCATGGCGCTGCCTTTGTAGCTAACGACCATCGTCGTCTATATAACATCTGCAAGATGTTCTTAAATGACCCTGATCTAATGTTAAAGAGCGGTATGACCGCCTTTGATATTCAGCAGCAAGGTCGCGGTGCCGTGAACAAGACCCTCGATGCCATCGAAGAGTGCCTACGCTCATAAGCGCCTAGTTTACTTAGGCCATTAATGGATCTATAGTTTGCGCCCAACAAAAAGCCCAGCATTAAGCTGGGCTTTTTGTTAGCGGTGTACGCAAAATCTTGTTACTGCTTAGCTCTGACTTATTTGTCAGCCTTTACAGTACGCAGGAACTCTACGTAGTTACGTGCGCTCTCTGCTACCTCAGTCATATCGAGGTTACCATTAACTGGCTTTGCATTGTAGAACACATAAGTGCCGGCATACTCAGCACCACAGTACTTAAATGAGTTGATGTAGGAGTTTAAGTACTCTTCTACGCTCACACCAGGAACACCACCCTGCTCGTATACGTCAGCACTAGCACCTGCAGTTACAGCAAATGCAAACTTACGACCCTGCAGATGACGACCGCCAGCAAATGCCCAACCAGGGGTTAATACTGAGTCGACCCACTGCTTTAACATTGGAGGGCTGTTAAACCAGAACATTGGGAACTGAAAAACAATGCTGCCATTGTTATCAATAATTGAATGCTCTAAAACATGATCGATGGAGCTTCTAGGGTAGGAGCTTTGCAGGTTGTGAAGTACAAACTCTTCAGGGTACTTACGTACTTCGTCAACCCAACGACGGTTAACCACTGACTGATCGTAAAATGGGTGATCAACAATAATTAAAGTTTTCATTGGTAATACGCCGTGAAAATGACTTAAGTCATAGGCAACGGCTTACTCCTTTCTAGGTTCGGGAACAGCGCCTCTAAAACCAGAGGTGCTAAAGTTTTCGGTGGCTGCCGTTTAATGCACAGCAGTAGTAAAACTGCCAGAACATCTTGCTTAGAGCAAAGCTTAATGCGCACACTGCAACTTAATTAGCAACTTACTCAGCACAGAGCCAATTTCATGACCAATTTAAGCTGTGGCCAAATCTGTCTTCCAACGGTCACCACAAGTACATCAACATGATGCACTGCTAATCACTTTGCTACTCATAAGCATTAGTCTTATCTATGGATAGTGTAAAAGTATCTTTACTCTTAGCTACACAAGAGTCACTAACACCTTACGATTAGCTATCTGTACTAAAAAATGTACTGTGACAATGATATTGATGATTGTAGCGTTTTTTGGTTTTCCGATCAAAGAAAACCGCACTAAAAGGCCCTAGATTACGCCTTAATTGGGCATTTTAATCAATTAATGGCACTAAAAGTAACAATCTTATAGAAGATAAGCGCTCACAAAGACACAAACCATTGGCCCCAATAGCATCACAGATGCATCTAAACGTATGCTCTTGATAGCGAAAAACACGTTTAACTTAGACTTAGGCATGCCCCAACATACAAACTGCTTACCTTTGCCTTAGTCAACCGACATGGGCGCATGATGGCTTTGCCTTAGTCAATCGCATGGGCGCATGATGGCTTTTACTTAGTCAACACGTGACTCGTCATCGCTACTTAAAGACTCATTTGCCTGAGCATCTTCATCGGTGCGCTCAGCACATTTGCGAATCAAAGTCATGATGAGATCGACATCTAATGACTCGAGGTTTTTGTGCTCTTTTTCCTTATTAAAGGAGCGCTCTAATCTTGAGAGCATACTCCGTTCATCTGACTTAGACAGATTTGCACGAATCTCGCACTTATCAAAGTCGATTAAGAAGCACTGATCCTCATTATCAATGAGAATATTGCGAATATTCAGATCAGTGTGCATCAAGCCTGCATCAAAGAAGCGGCGTAACATCATACCGATCTTACGCATCTGACCTTGAGTAAGTTCACCTTGCTCTAAGATCTCAGCAATATTCTTGGTATTAGGAATCTGCTCAACGACAATGTCGTTCTTAATCCAAATTGACCCCACCTGTTCACGGGCAATTAAAGGACGAGGCACTGGCAGTCCTAAGCGGTAGAGCTTGGCGGTAAGTTCAAACTCTAAGCGTGCACGCATGGCGTTTTTATCCATACGGAAAAAGCCATCGGTCATAAACTTGCCAATAAAACCGCCACGGAAGTAATGACGCATGCACAATGAGAAGCTTTGCTCAGCATCATCAATTGTGACATCTGGTACAGCCATATAAGACTCAAGACCACGCTCTTTACGAGCCTTGTCACGAGCTCGCTCCATCTCAATTTCAAAATCACGTGCTGGGCCAAAGAGTTTTGCCGCCTTCACATAATCTAAGGTGTACAAAATGGTCTGGCCTCTACCACCCTTGCTTGAGATGTTATAGCCATTAGTATCGATAAACTCTTGGCTAAAGTAGCGATTTAATGCTTCAAATGTAGTGCTCGCGTTATAGCCACTCTTTGGATCAACTAAGAAATTGATCTCGCCTTCATCACGTCGATTGAAGCTTAAAGTGCGTGATAAATGACTCTCATCATAAAGATATCTATCCATGATTTGCTGCTCCAAAATCTAGTTGATGATTAGCTCGCCAGAGTCACCGCTTCCGGCATCAATAATTACCCCCGTCTTAGCATCTTGATCTTGCTTAGATGCTGGTGCATAAGACGAATTTACAATAGGCTCATCGGCCCTCACCACACTAACAGTTCCTCTAGATGAATCATTGTTCTTTGGACTTTGTGTGGCAACAACATTTGTTGTAGAAGTTACTATCTTCTCATTTGCTGCAGATTCTTTGCCATCTGAGTTAATTTGAGATGAAGATTGTCTCTTATCAGCTATCTCTAGCTTGCTCTCAGATGCACTCTTTTTTAGATTAGCTTTGCTTCGAATATCATCAGCTAAAGTAGGCAGCGCTTTAATAAGAGCGCTCTCACTTAGCTTAAGCTGCTTAACTAAAGGCTTGTCACTTTCAACAGCCTTAGAGCTTTCATCTTTAGCCTCACCACCTGCTGCAGCTTCAGTTGCGGTCTTGCTATTAGCAGCAGTCTTCTCCTCAGTTTCAGCCTTACTATCAGTATCCTTGGTGGCCTTATCGCGGCCTTCTGCCTGGGCCTTAGCCTCTGACTCCTTGGCTGCGGCTATGGCTTTTGCTGCTGACTCCTTAGCAGCGGCTGTCTTGGCATCAGCGGCTGTGGCTTTTGCTTCTGCTGGGGTAGCTTGCTTGTCAGTAGCTTGCTTATCGGTAGTGGCAGCTACATCCTTAGATGAGGCATCTTGCTTAGCGTCATTAGCTTTTGCATCAGCTGCAGTTGCCTTAGCTTGGTCACTTTCAGACTGCGCATCGCTTGTGCTAGTACCTGACTCTGATGTAGCTGCTGCAGTTGCGCTTTCATCAGCATTATTCGATGACGCTTCAGCGTAAGAAGGATCAGCGCTTGTTGATGCCTTATCTACGCTTGATGCTGTGTCTGAACTAGACTCCTCATCGCCTAAAAATGGGATGGAGAAGTTTTCCACAGGCTTTAATGAACCATCAGGGAGCGGAATTAAGCCCTTGATGATGCGATCATAGATTGCTGCATCGAACTTATAGTTAGCTTGCAGCTCTAACTTTGTAGCTGCGCTCAGAGAGCCTGAAAGGAGCTCGCACTGCTCTTTAGTAAACGCTGTCAAACAGTCTGTATACAAGCCCTCGTCAAAGCTATTGAAGTAATCAAACTTATCTGACTTTAAAGATGCCACTGCATTAGCACAGATAAAGAATACTAATGATGCAATGAAGTACACCTTGAGATACTTATGATTAGCTGACAACCACGCAAGCAGCGGGATCAGAGCAAAAGGAAGTACTAGTGCAATGTGTGAGGAGTTTACAACCTCTGAGCTTGCTGCAGATGCAATGATCACTGCAAGCATGAAGCTGATGGTAAGACCACGAATAAATTGGGACTTAGCAACATCAGTTCCGGCCTTAGCTCCGCTTAGCGCAAAGAGATTACCATAGGCAGCGATGATCGCTGAGATCACGCCAAAGGCCTGAGAGAGGATAATCCACGCCCAGCACAAAATGACTATAGCTAAAGAGTAATCATCTGCGATCTTAGGAATAATTGCCTGTTCACTAACAGAAAAAGAGGCAAATCTAAGCCAGTAAAGCAGACCCTTAAAGAGCGGATATACATGCAATAAGCCATAACCAAAATAACCATCTTGAGCTGAGGCATCTGCATGGTTAAGAAGATTTGGATTGCTTATTACTTCTTGAATGTATGGCAATAAAGAAAGAGCTACTACCAATAATCCCAGACCAAGACCAAGGTAGCTCACTTTGATATCTCGACGCAGCCATAATATGAGAGCACCAACTACTAAAACCGGCCAGGAAAAGTGCAGCTGCACTATCATGCCAAAAGCAATGATCAAGAAGAAAGAAGGAAACACGCGATGGCGTGAGTTCTTATCATGGTAATGATCATGATAGTCATAGCGTAGACGCAACAGACAGTTTAAAACCAGCGGTGCACAGAAGGTTAGATAGGCTGGGCTATAAAGCATGGACTGGTATAAAGTCCATGGGCTGAGTGCAAATAAGAAAGTACCTAAAAGCACCACGCGTCTAGTAAACAGTAAAGAGAGTGCATTAGCAAAGATCACAATGCCTATAGCACGAATCAGAGTCTGAAAAACCGCCGGTGCATAAGGATGCATGTACACCTGAAGAGGGAGACCCATTAACCAAGAGCTAAGCATACCTGGCACGTTACCCATGATGCCTGACTCATTACCAAAAGGTAAATAAGTGCTGTTAAATGCTGCATAGTATCCTTTAAGCAGCATTTGCAATTGATCGTGGTTAAAGCTCTGATTGATCTGATAGAACCAAGATACAGCTGCAAAAACCAAGATAATCAATAGCAAGAACAGATAATCTACGGCATTTAGCCTTTCTACATGCTTCATAAAAAGTAAGCCACCCCTACGAGAATATTCACAAGGACGGCGGTATCTCCATTAATTGCAAACTGATCACTAAAAGCTAGTTCATCTATCACATCAAAGATGATGACTGAGGCCTTGTACTATGAACTCATAACCTGTATGGACACTTTGTAGCTCTTTAGCATGCAAAGTACTTTGCAAGATCATGAATGCATATGTGATGCTCTTTTGGGCATCCTATTTTGTCTATGGGCACTAGTGCTACATAAATGGCTTAAGCTCAAGTAGTTTTATCTAAACAAAAAGTATTTGAAAGCCATTGAGCAACGTACGATAAGCACCTCACTACTATGGCTATAAAGTAAATTACTCTCGTTTAAAGTAGTCCGACATTTGTCCTATAGCATCAAACAAGAAAGTATCACGCGTCTGATCTTTAGCTGTCTTGTACTGTTTATCTTTGAAATCGAGCATACCGAGCTTATTAATGAGCACGATACGATCATCTTCAATGATGGCATTTTCAAGTTGTGAGCCAACTAAAACGTACTTTGTAGAGCGTTCTGAGAATAAATCTTCACCAATCGAGAAGTCAGAGATGTTGTTGCGTACACCAAAGACACGTGGCAGCAAGGTAGCAGTTATATCGTAAGCTGAGGTGAGCTTATCTACCTCAGCTCCGCCTAAACCTGGCCACTTAATGATAAGAGGGATCTTAGTCTGTACGTCGGTAAAATTACTATTGTGGCCCCAGAAGTTTTGCTTGTTATCGTTAAACTCTTCACCATGATCTGAGGTAATGATAACAATAGTGTTATCGGCATAACCATGCTCTTCTAACATCTTTAAGATCTTAGCGATATTCTTGTCAGCATAGTAGACAGAGTTACGATACATATTAAAGATCGGCTGTGGATCGGTATCGTCATTAAGATCCATGTGATTGACGCTTTCAACAGTTGGCGTGAATGGTCTCTCCTCGCCTAATGGAGTTTGATAATGGTGAACATTATCAAGGTAGACAAAAGAGAAGAACTTCTGATCATTCTTTAAAGAACCAAGGAAAGTATTAAAGTCATCCATAGCAGCAAGATCTCGCTCCACGGCATTGTTGCCGCGCGAGTCAGTGCGTAAGTTTGGCACTTGGGCAAACACTGTAGTGTTAAACTCTGGTCTATAGAGATTAGCTGAGGTAAAAATACCGTAGGCGTAATTACGATCTAAAACTACCTTGGTAATAATCGATGGAGTAGCACTTCTTAAGGCAGCTGTCCAGTATGAAGGCGGCAGACCATAAAACAGACCAAAGATACCGCCGCGTGTAGCGTTTGACGCTGAGTAGTGATTATTAAACTTATAAGCGTTGTTAGCGTAGGCATAAGTGTTAGGCATGTTCTCTTGCGTGAACACATCCTTACGTAAGCTATCTACAGTAATAAGCAGCACATTGTACGGCGATCTCGCATTCTTAAGATACATAAGATCATGCTTAGGATAATCAAGTACGCCGTTCTCGCTAATTTCAAGGGGGCTGCGATCAAAGTCTTCTTTGCTAATGAGTCCTACCTTGAGCATAAAGGAGTTCATCGTTAAAGGCTTGTAAAAAGGCAGACGATTTTGTATCTCGGCAACAGGCAAGAGTTGCTTAGCATTGCCATATGCATGAGCTAGATTAGCTAGTGCATACATTATCAAAAAAGGGATAACAAAATAGCGGGTTTTTACGATCTTAAAGCCAAGTAAGATGGCCGCAGCTGTAGATGCTAGAGAATAAAGAATGCATACGAGAGCTTGAAGCGCAATTGAAGCCCAGGTTTGATTAGATAAGGAAATCACTTCACCATTGGTATTCAAGAATATATCGAGTATGGACCAATTGAGATGGAAGCGATACAGCTCAAAAACTTTGGCATCAGTTGCAAGTATGATGTGCAGCAATGAGACTATAGTGACTGCATAGGCATAACGATACTTACTGAGGGTCTTTTTAACTACTAGTGCCGGTGTAATGAGTACTAATGAATATATAAAAAAGCATAAGAAGAAGTGCCCGATAGAGGCAAAGTAGAATGTTCCTATAGCAAACCATGGTGAAGAAGAATTATCTGGTGCATAAGCGTTTCCGATATATAAGGCTAAAGGCAGATTAAGAATCGCAATCCACACCACGCTTAAAAAACTTTTCTTCACAAGGCACCTACCTGCATAGGATCTAAGTGCTTGCACAAAACTTTATTGCAAGCAAAGAATAAGACATGCCAAAAGCACAAGAATAAGCTAAAACCACTGCTTAAAATGGTCATAAATGTACCATTCTAGCACACGATACCTATTCAATAATGAGAAAAAAGCATGTGCCTTATAATGGGAAAAGCTGACTAAAACACGCTTTTGCTCCTTTAGTTAAACACCTGCAAGAAATCTTATATTGATATACAACGGGGCAGTAAGCTTGAGGAAAATTTGGTATTCTAAGCAATGGCAAAAATGTTTTGGCCATCAGCAAAAGTCAGCATACTCTTAATCAAAAGGAACTTGCACCACAAACGGAGGTCTAATGTCAAAGCCACAGTCAGTGTGCATACTGCGTTTATCCGCTCTTGGAGACTGTATCAATGCCTTTGGCATGGCCGGCGCAATTAAGCATCAATATCCAGATGTCGATGTCACCATGGTTATTGATAAGCGCTTTGCTCCTTTGTTTACTGATGAGCAAAACAAAGATCTCATCCCCATGCTACAAGTTAACTTCAAAGAACGCGGCTTAAAAGCTGCCTTGGATCTTAAACAAGATCTCAAAAAGCAAGCTCAAGCTGGGCAAGACTCATTTGATGTGCTGCTGAATATGCAGACTTCTATTAAGGCTTCTTTGTGCTCTTTAATGATTAAGGCCCCAGATAAGTACGGCTACGATAAAGAGCGCTCTCGCGAGATGCACTCTTGGTTTATCAATCATGAGGTCAAATCACCAACTAATCCTCATGTATTAGCTGGATTCATCGCTTTTGCTAAAGAATGCGGCTTACCTATCGACAAGCCTATATGGGACTTCAAATTAGATCCGTTCTTAATTGATAAGGTTAGCTGCATGGTTAATCACGAGCGTATCTTCGCCATCTGCCCATGTTCTGCTAAAGCACAAAAGAACTGGACGGTTGATGGCTATGCTCAAATGGCTCGCTATGCCCAAGAAAAGGGGCTGCAGGTAGTGCTGCTTGGTGGTGGCAACGACTTTGAAAAACAAGTTTGCGCAGACATTGCTCAAAAGTGCGACAACGTCATTAATATGTGTGGTCGTACTAACTTAAGAGAACTTGCTGCCATGCTCAAGATCTCTAAATTAGTTCTATCTCCAGACTCTGGCAGCATGCATCTTGCTCAAGCTGTTGGCACTCCTGTGATTGGACTATTCGCCGTTCACAATGATGAGCGTGTTGGTCCTTGGAATTTTAGTGAGCTCAACGTCTCTGTATATAAAGATCTTGCGCTCAAAGAACTCAAGGGTGATACCATTCCATGGCGTTATCGCGTGCGTGATGAGCATGCTATGCAGCATATCAGCGTGGATATGGTCAAGGCATCTTTTGATAAAGCGCTACAAATTCATCACATTTAGCCATGCAAGCAGTGCTTGCGACAGCGCTTAGCTTGCACATGCGATTAGCATACATATACGCTTAGCTTGCATCAATTGCACTCCTGCATAGTTTGCATAACAGCGCTCATGCACGGCCTGCAGGCAAGATTTCACTAGCTTTAGCTAGAAAATAGCTTAATACTCATCAAGATGAGTTAAAGCCTGTTGTATAACATCAGGTATGTAATAAATACCTAAATTTTAAACGAGGATAGCACTGTGAATATTGCTGTTTTTCCAGGAACCTTTGACCCTACCACCTTGGGACACTTTGATATCATTCAGCGCTCCTCAAAGCTGTTTGACAAGCTCATTGTAGGCGTTGCTGACAGCCCAAATAAGAAGCCACTGTTTGATCTTAATAAGCGTGTTGAGCTTATGAAGGGCTGCACTGAGAAACTCGACAATGTTGAGGTATTAGGCTTTAGCGGTATGTTCTCTGACTTCATCTTAGAGAACAAGGCTAATGTCTTAGTACGCGGTATTCGTACTGTTGCCGACTATGACTATGAAATGCAGCTTACTGGCATGTATCGTATCGCTATGCCTCAGATCGAGATCGTCATGATGCCAACTAATGGCAACTTAGCCTTTATCTCTTCAACCTTAGTTCGTGAGATCATCACTCATGGCGGCGATATTTCTCACTTCGTACCACACAATGTTGCTAAGGCCATTCAAGAGCAGATTTACACCAAGTAAGTGTTGATCTGTCATCCAAACCAAAAGAGCATCCTTATCGGATGCTCTTTTGGTTTGAGGCTCAAATGATCTGTTATCAAGCACTTACTTTTGGCAGTGAGGACAGAAGAAGGTTGAACGCTGTCCTTGTACTATGCGCTTGATCTCATGGCCGCATACTTTGCACTTTTCTCCCTCATGACCATAGACCATCAGGTTTTGCACAAAGTAACCTAGCTTTCCGTCAGCACCTTCAAAGTCACGAATGGTAGTGCCACCACTCTTAATAGACTCAGCTAAGATGGTCTTAATATTTTCCACTAAGAGCTTAGCCTCTTTCTTGGTAATGCTGTTAGCAGGACGCTCAGGATCAATACGGCTTAAGAATAAAGACTCACAAGCGTAAATATTACCTACTCCCACCACCACAGCAGAATTCATCAGGCATTGCTTAATTGCTAGCTTGCGCTTTTTAAGACTCTCAAGTAACACCTCAGGAGTGAAGCTATCTTCTAAAGGCTCTGGGCCTAAAATCTTAATACCCTTGTACTCGTATGGATCAGAGTCTTTATCTACATATACAGCTAGACCAAAACGACGAGCATCATTTAGACGTATAGATGTGCCACTATCTAACATCAGCTCTAAATGGTCATGCAGCTTACGCTCAGTATTGGTATCCACAATACTCAAATGACCAGTCATACCTAAGTGGATGATCAAAGAGCCATTGGTAGTAAAGATGATGATGTACTTAGCACGACGGCGGATATCTGTTACCTTAGCGCCAGAAAGCTTCATTAAATCTGGGCTGAGCGGCTCACGCATCTTGAGTTTGCCGTAATACACATCCTTAATGGTATGACCAAGCAGTACTTTCTCAATACCTCGCTTAGTAACCTCAACCTCTGGTAACTCTGGCATCTTAAAGCTCCGTCAAAATCGATAATAGACAGGTATACGTCTGATAGCGCGAACATGATAAACCTCTATGGCTTATCTTAACTACAATCACTCTAGTTTTGAGAAATTTTCACCCACTTGTACTAAAAAGCCAAAGGGTGATGAGCTCTCTTAGAACTTAAAATCTATAAACGCCTTTTGCCTGCCATGTTAAGTAGCAACATGGGGAGCCTCTAGACCATATTAAACGCCAACCTAGGCCTTTCATGCCAGGTTAAGTGGCCCATGGGTAGCCTCCATGCTGCGCTCTACCTTACAAAATTGATGATTTGGTGGAAAACAGGCATAAAAAAAGCCCGATGCGAACATCGAGCTTCTTGTAACAGAAAGTAAAAGACCAATTACTTGATCTTGCCTTCCTTGTACAGAACGTGCTTACGTACTACTGGATCGTACTTCATGATCTCCATCTTACCTGGAGTAGTACGACGATTCTTAGTAGTAGTATAGAAATGACCGGTACCTGCTGAAGAATTTAAACGGATCTTCTCGCGACCACCTTTCTTAGCCATGATACTCTCCCTTAGATCTTAACGCCGTTAGCGCGCATATCAGCAAGAACGGCATCAATACCTAACTTGTCAATAGTACGCATACCTTTAGTGGTAACACGCAGTCTTACAAAGCGGCTCTCACTCTCAACCCAGAAGCGGTGATACTTGAGGTTTGGAAGGAAGCGGCGCTTAGCAGCATTCTTAGCGTGGGAACGATGGTTGCCCACTGCCGGGCGCTTGCCCGTAACTTGGCAAACTCTGGACATGTCTAGTCACACTCCAAATATACTTATACGGGTCACAGCACCGTAAAAAAGAGCTGTAACCATGTCAAAGGTACAACAAAATGGCCGCCATTCTATCATAAAAACAGCACATTGATCGCTTAAAACACAATCTGTGCGTCTTTAAAGGCTCGTAACGGTGCTGATGGCTTTTAAGTCAAACGCACGCGTACTTGGCTCTTGTACCTTGTAATTGAAAAAGAGCTTCCCTGACTCTTTGATGTGGTGGCTGACGAATCTTGTGGATCCATAACGCTTAATCGCGTTACAAAACGCTTCGTATATGGCCTGCTAGAGCAGTTTGCCATTACGCACGCTTTCCCAAGCTTGCGTTATAAGCTCTATTATCAAGCTTTACCAACCTTGTTCAAGGCAGCTTGGTAAGTAAGATGCTGTGTTTACCTACTCATAAATAGTGACTATAAGCTGATGAGGCGTACAGTCTTGTGAGTAGTTACAGATAACATTTGACAAACACATCTGCGGCTAAACACGATGAGGTATATGGTCAAATGCTGAGCCTTATCTGTAGAAACCTGCAATGCAGGTCTATAGAAATCCTGTCATAGGCAAACGCATAATAGCTTGGCTTTAATCAAGCACCTTGCTAGTACTGCTGCCTAGACCTCTGCCTTTAAGTTAAACCCGTTATAAGTTACAGGAGACTTAAAAACAGTGAGAACAACACTCGACTTACGTCGGATGTTTCCATGCGGTTGTTCTATACAAGCTGCAAAAGCAGCTTAAGGCCCTAAACACCTAACTCTCATGAGCGGCATCTATACGTACCTAAAATTAGCCTCGAGATTATAGACGATCAGATCTCAAAGATCAAAGGGAAATCACATTTTTTCCATTTTTCTTTGTTAAGTTAGGCTCTCTGAACACACAAAGCCCGATACAAGCAAGATCACGGCACAAGCAACGCAAACTTATAGCCCATAGATCATCGCTTCAATTGCCAAACTATCAGGCAACTTTTGTCTATATGCAGAGATCGTACAGATCTAAATAGGATCAGATGCAGGATCTTATAGTTGGTGAATGCCCAAACATATGAGATTAGATCACATAGCCAAGATGAAAAAAATCTCTAGCAAAATTGCACTAAACTCAAGGCCGAACGCTAAAAACAACCAGGCGACAAAGCCTTATACAATCAGGCGTTTACATACATGGGCAGTAAAATTATACGTAAATTTGTAGCTCGTGAATTTTTTGTGTGACTATGATCAAGATTGGGTTTGGAAAGTTTTTTCACGTTTTGAGCATATTGCTAGTATGCAAAAGGCCGTAGTTACTAGTTAACGACTTAGTTGCCCACCTGGAGCAATGAGGTTCAATATGCAAAAACCAAACAAACAATCCACCCAATCCGTGCATGCTAAGACCACCTTAAAATGGTTTGCCGCTGCTTTAACCGGAACTCTTATCGCCTCTAGCATTTCATATGCAAATGCAGCTAATGATAAACAACTCTCTGACGCCTCCTACAAGAACGTAGTATTAAGCGATTCTCCAAATACTACTAAGCTAGGCGCTAAAGAGACCTATGATCAAGCTTTAGAGCTTTTTGAGTCTTACTATCGCTACACTGTTCGCTATGATGGCGATAGCGCCGATGCCGTTATTTCTGGCAAGGAATGGTATGACGATGTCGAGACCGTTGGTATCAACCGTGAGCGTGCAAAGAGCCAGTTCATTCCTTATGAGAGCGCTGCTAAGGCATTTGCTGCACAAAAGACCGTTTTAGACGATGTCGACGCTAGCTCCTCAGCGTTTTACAAGAAGCTCTCTGGTGCTAAATGGGATTTTGCATTAGTACATACCCCTCAAGAAGCTGAAAAGAAAGACAAAGAGTGGTTAGCAAAAGACTACAAGGGCAATGAGTTTTCTAAAGAAATGGTCCCTGCTGCTTGGCAGACCTACAGAAACTCCGATGGTACTTTCAAGTACGACGAGCCTATGTACACCAACCATGGCTTCCCATGGCAGACTAACTTCCAGGACGAAGACTACACCACCCCTCGCGCACCAACTGTCTACAATCCAGTTGGCTACTATCGTACTAACTTCACTCTCGATAAGAACTGGGATGGCCGTGAGGTTTTCATCTCCTTACAATCTATTGAGTCAGCCTATTACATTTACGTTAATGGCAAGGTTGTAGGCTACTCAACCGATAGCTATACCGCTCACGACTTCAATATCACTCCATACTTAACTGAAGGTGAGAACACCGTAGCGATCAAGGTCTTCCGCTGGTCAATCGGCTCCTGGCTTGAGAATCAAGACTTCATCCGTCAGTCAGGTATTTATCGTGATGTCTACCTCTACTCCAAAGGTGAGGCTGAAATCCGCGATTTCTTTGTTAAGACTGAATTTACCAATCAAAAAGATCTGCTCAACTCTGACGTTAAGCTCTCTGTAGAGACCAACTTACGCGGTCTCAAGAATACACAGGACAAAGACTACATCGTATCTGCCCGTCTTTTAGACAAGGATGGTAATGAAGTAGCTAAGGCTGAAGATAGCGTAGTTGCAGTAAAGGCTGCAGGCACTTCACCAAAGGCTAAGCTCTTAGATCGCGGTGTAACTAACACCGTCTCAATGAACGTAGTAAACCCAGATAAGTGGTTTGCTGACACTCCTAATCTGTACTACTTAGAGTTAGTACTTAAGGATCTAGACGGCAAGGAAATTGAATCTACTGTTGAGCGCGTAGGCTTTAGAGACTTAAGAAAGGTTGCCCTGTCTGAAAAGAACAAGGATCACAAGGCTTTAGAGCAGCTGCAGATCAACGGCAAGCAATTAGTCTTCCGTGGTGTAAACCGCCATGATACTGATGTTATCAAGGGCAGAGCTGTAGGCTTTGAGGACTACTTAGTAGATCTTCAGACCATGAAGCAGCACAACCTCAACGCCATCCGTACCTCACACTATCCAAATGATGCCATTATGTATGATCTGGCTGATGAGTTAGGCCTCTATATCTGTATGGATGCCAATATCGAAAGCCACCGCGCTGCCTTTACTGGTGCTCGCGTTCCAACCGGTCCAATCGATAAAGGTGAGTACAAAGAGTTTGTAGCCCCACTGCTTGATCGTAATGCTAATATGATCGAGCACTATAAGAACAACCCATCTGTGGTTATTTGGTCTTCAAACAACGAGGCTCAATACCAAAAGGTTAAGTACAACAGCCACTCAGGCTTCTGGGTTGCATCCATGTACGCCTTAAAGCGTGACCCTTCACGTTTTAGAAAGTCAGAGCGTGCTTCAGCCTACCAAGATCAGATTCAGCTTGGCGATCCATGGTCACTTAAGTCACGTTTAGCCAATATCGTAGATCTACACTCCACTCAATATGCACTCCCAGATAGCGTTAATGCCTATCGCAACGTACAGCCATATGTACACTCTGAGTATAACCACGCCATGGGTCAGGCATACGGTAATGCTAAAGAGCACTGGGATGTTATCCGCAGTCGTGACAACGTCAATGGCGGCTTTATTTGGGACTATATTGATCAGTCTGTTTTAACTGTAGACAAGAACAATACTTCAAAGAAGTTCTGGGGCTATGGCGGTGACTGGATCGACCCTAAATACAATGACAATGCCTTCTGTGGCAATGGTTTAGCTTATGCTGATCACACCCCAAGCCCTAAGCTTAAGGATGCTAAGAAAGTTCATCAGCAGGTTAATTTCTACTTAGCTAACGACACTGTTTCCTTAAACGATATCCTCAAGATCAAGATGGTCAACGAGTATGAAAATACTCCACTGACCAACTTTGACATCACCTGGTCTATTTACAAGAACGCCGATCGCTCCAAGCCTATGGCAAACGGCACTTTCATCAGCAATTTAGAGGGTATTCAGGGTCAATCTATCAACACTAATGCCCAATACATCACCATCAATCTAGCCAAGGTGTTAGCAGGTCAAACTATCGAACAAGGCAGTGAGTACTTCTTAGACTTCTCTGTTAAGTTCAAGCACGATACTAACTTTGGTGCCAAGGCTGGCTATGAAATTGCCCACGAGCAATTTAAGCTTGCTTTCGACGACAAGAGCACTGTTGCCATCCGTGATGACAAGCCTATCCCAGACTTCACTGACGTTGTAGAGTCTGATACCAGCGTTACTTTAAAGGGCAAAACTGAAGCTAATCAGTCATTCAAGATCGTCCTCAACAAGACCACTGGTACTATTGATAGCTATGAGCTCGATGGCGATCAAGTCATTATGAAGGGCCCAGAGCAAAGCATCTTCCGCGCACAAACCTACAACGACACCACCGCTTACTGGTCAAAGGAAAGCCAGAATGCAGGCGCGTTTGAAAACTTAAAGGACGTCCAAGTAGTCTTTGACAAGGCCTCTAACCGCGTTGTTATGCACATGGGAGCTAATATGGCAGTTGATGCTGCTATTTCCATGGACTACGAGGTTTTAGGCAACGGTGAGATCATCGTCTTAAACAACTTCTCTCCAAAGAGCAACTTTGCCAAGGTAGGTGGTTTAGCTAAGTTTGGCTCCCGTCTCATCATTGCAGATGAGTTCCAGAACTTTGCTTACTTCGGTCGTGGACCTTTCGACACTTATGTCGATAGAGAAAACGGCGCCCGCATCGGCAAGTATGCAAATAAAGTTTCTGAGAGCTACGACTATAAGATGATTCGTCCTCAAGAGAACGGCAACCACACTGATGTACGTTGGACTAGCTTAACCGACGCATCAGGCAATGGTCTGTTAATCTCATCTAAGGGCAACTTTGAGGTTTCAGCTCTTCCTTACACCGCAGAGGAGTTAAATAATCAGGTTTACGATGACCCAATCAACCGTCATCCAATCGATGTTCCAATGCGTAAGGATAGCGTAGTTTGGTCTATTGACTACAAGCAGCGTGGCGTTTCTGATACTGCATTCATGGATCACGTACCACTTGATGGCTACCAGGTTCCTACAACTGAGGACTACAGCTACTCATATCGCATCAGCCCAATCAGCGCTAAGAGCGATGTAGATAGCAAGGCTTTCTCTCACTACGATGTACAAGCAGCCAAGCACACTGTTAAGTCAATTGCTATTAACGGTGAGTCTTTAGCTAACTTCGATGAGAATGTCCACAGCTACAACGTTACTCTCCCATCAAGCGCAAATGGCTTAGATATCAGTGCCACTGGTACTAACATTCGTGTTATCGATAACCGCGATGGCTCCTATGTAGTTAAAGGCTTTGCAGATGGTATTTACCAAGAGTACACATTAAATGTTGTCCGTGAAGGCCACAAGGTCAAACTACAAAATGGCGACGTTAAGGTAGTTATCGGCGAGGATACTAACTTAGTTGATGGTGCCTCTAAGCCAGTACCAACTGTTACCACCAAAGAGGGTAAGACTTTAGTTGATGGCGTTGACTTCACTGTTAAGTACCACAACAACACCGTAGCCTATAAGCAAGGCAGTGCAACTATTGTCTTCAAGGGCATCTACTCAGGTAAGAACATCACCAAGACTTTTAATGTCAAGGATTACGTCGGCGCAGTGAAAACCATCACCTTCAATGTTGATGGCGGCAGCGCTGTACCAAACATGACCATTGGTAGTGGTACTCTCTTAGATCAGAGCAAGATTGTTCTGCCAACTAAGGAAGGCTATAGCTTTGGCGGCTGGTTTAATTACAACTTCACTCAGGCTTTTGACTTCAATCAGCCTATCGTGCAAGACACCACCTTATACGCTAAGTGGAACAAACTATAACCATAGCTAACTTAATCACTTCATAGCCTCTTAATGAGGCTAGACTAAAGCCCCTTAAACGGGGCTTTTTTCTTTTCTGAGCACAACGATGTGATTTTTAATGTGGGTCCTAAAAGCTCACGTTAGCTACGCCATTAAACTCACGCCATAATCGTAAGATTTGGAAGGAGTAATTCACGACCCCATCTAAAGTTAAAATCAGTGCACACCTATCTTCCAGGACATTACATAAGACTAACGCTAAAAATATGCACCTTTTAGATGCGATTAAGTTAAGGCACAGGGCTTATGTCGTTATAATAACTGCTCTGTTAGTCATGCCTTTTTGCACATAGTCCTCATGAGCACAATTGATCATAAGATCAGCGCTTGTTTAAACTTGATCACGCCATTTATTACTTACTCTTATGCTAGATCATAGAACACAAGAATAAGACTCTCTAGTGGCTCTAGATCATCGACAAGCAGATTGAACTGAGACTTATTACAAGGCGATTATGAGATCAGAAACCTTGGTGCACTACTTACTTACAGATTATAAGATCGATGACATCATTGCCTTGATGAGTAGATTTGATCGTAACTAAGGCTCAACTTTTGGCTCGACTACATCAGATAGCTGCATTTTCTACAAGCGGAGATTGCTTTTAATGTCCTGGGAAGTTCTTGTTACCGTCTTTACCTTCGGTGGTATCGGCGCGGTAGTACGTGGAGCCGTGATCTTTATTTTGGCTCTGCCGTCAGTATTCTTCTTTCCTTTTGCCGTTTTGTTGGTGAACATCATCGCGGCATTCTTAGGTGGATTTATCATCTCCATCACTCTGCCAACTGATATCAACTCAGCTTTATCTATAGGCATGGTCGGTGGCCTTGGCACGCTAGCAGCCTTTACTGGCGACATCATCAATCACTTCTTTGATCGTCGCCATCGCAACAAGTCTATAATCCTGGCAGTGGTCTACTTTGTCGCCACTTCCATTAGTGGTGTTCTTTCTGCTCAAGGCGGTATGAGCGTTGGTCAGATGGTTATGGACTACAACAATACTGCAAGAGCTGAGGCTACAGAGAACATTGTTAAAGGTACTGAGGAGCTGCAGCAATCGATCTTAGATAACAATCATATGCACGATGCTGAAGAGTTCTTGAAAAACAAGGACATCAACATCGATGAGTACATCTCCCACTCCCACAATATGGAAAGTGACGTAACCCATGCTGATGACAAGAGCTCTGAGACAAAGGGTAGTGACACTGAAAATGCTAAAGACAAGAGCACTACTACAGATGCTGAGCAAAGCTCTTTAGAGTCTAAAGCAACTGACAAAGCAACCTCTGCTAAGTAAGGAGAAGATCAAATGGATAAAGCATTTAGTTTCATGCTGATATTCTTCGGCGGCGGTTTAGGCTGTTTAGCCCGTTTTCTAATTGATGGCACTGAGCTTCACGCATTTTCGATTGCTAATTTAGCCTCTTGTGCACTCATGGGCGTGTGCTATGCCATGTTCAACTATAGTGTGCTCGCTGACCACAAGTTCTTTCATACTTTTGTGAATGTTGGCTTCTTAGGTGGCCTTTCTACTTTCACTCCACTTGCCGTCTACTCACTAGTTAGCACTGAGCATAATGTCTTCATCGCTAGCGCCATGCTGTGCGGCATTTTAGTTGTCTATAGCATCCTTGCTATTGCAACCTACTTTGCTACCGCCTTTGTATTAAAGAAGTACATGCACAAACATCGCCGCATGTCTTTATTATGCCGCTATCGTTTCTTAGTGCAGTACAAGATGATCATCCCTCGCTTTGCTGAGATTAAGGCTCTAGCTGATGAGCTGTATGCCTCTGGTCTTAACCTCAATGATAAGAAGCCTCTGCCAGGTGTCTTTGAAGAAAAGCGCAATGTACTGCGTCAAAAAGCCTATGACTACGTCCGTATGCTGCTAGCTTTTACTGAAATGTACAAAGAAGCTATGCTCAAAGACAAATGTCATCCGCACTCACTTGAAGACATGTTAGTAGATGCAGTAGCTAAAGGCGATCTTGGCTCTCCTGAGCATAGAATTGAGACTATCAAGCCACAGCTTGATTACATCAACAAGCTCATGGAAGAAATCACCCCTAAAGCCCTACGCAAAGGCAAGTAACCGCCTAATTTGATACTTGCGGCCCCATGCACCATCTTGCCTTCCTTTAGCATGGGGCCTGCGCATCTTTCCTTTCCTTTTGCATAAGCATGTATATATTGCATTTTCGTTTGCATGAGGATCATAAGATCTGTGCAGCGCCCGCCCATCAATACAATACGCACCATCTCATACACGTTAAGCTACTAATCTGTCGTCTAAACCTTGCAAGAAACTATCTGTTAATGGCTCTAAGTTGCCGCAAATTCATGCCTTGCCTCACGTTCTAAGATTTATCTTTGTCTTTACTCACTACAAAGAGCTGTACTAATCTAGAATTAAGAGAAGTCATGTTTGTCGTGCATAGCTCTACAAGCTTGATGCAAACTTGCTAAGATGTAACAAGAAGTCTAAAGAGCTGATCTATTTTTAGCCCTTTGTGCTTGAATTTTAAGATTTCGCCACCATCTATAAGATTAAGGATCACCACCTAAGATCTTAGAAAGTGCAACTCTATGTCAGATTGCCAATTATGTATAGATCATTTTAAAGGCCGATCCGACTGCATCTAGCTAAACCGATTAGTGCCGGGCAAAGCACACAATACCAGAGGTTTAGGACAATAGAACAACTGATCCTATGCTTTAATAGCGCGGCGCACACGCCTGAGTGCATAACAAAAGTAGATCACTGCAAACAGAGATCAAACAGGCCTGCTCGGTAATGCTGGATCGCTTTTAAGGAGATTTTCATGAGCCAATTACTTCTTCAAAATCGCAAGATAGTGCTCGGAATTACTGGCGGCATTGCAGCCTACAAAGCCTGCGAGCTATGCCGCTTACTTGTAAAGAACGGCGCTGACGTTCGCGTAGTGATGACCGAAGCAGCCGCTAAGATGGTAGGACCTGCAACCTTATCAGCTCTAACCCATCATGAGGTAATGACCGATGTTTTCCAAGACGCTGAGGGCATCGATCATATTGCCATTACCAATGACGCAGACCTTTATGTAGTAGCACCTGCCACTGCCAACTCTATTGCTAAGTTTGCCTGTGGCCTAGCTGATAATGCACTTACTACCTCAGTATTAGCCTCAGCATGCCCAATCGTCATTGCCCCTGCAATGAATACTCGTATGCTGCTCAACCCTGCCACCAAGCAAAACCTCAAGACGCTGCAAGATCGCGGTGTATATATCATCGCTCCAGAGGATGGTGAGCTTGCCTGTGGCGATAAGGGCATGGGTAGAATGCGCAATCCAGAGGATATCTTCTCTTACATTTGCGCACTGTTAAATGACCACATTGCTCTTCCATATAAGGGCTTTGAGCCAGAGGCTCTGCCAAGCCCAGAAGAGCCTGCAGCTTTAACTCAGACCAAGCTGCTGCCAAAATCTCACGGCGCAGGTATTAAGATCGTTATTACCGCTGGTCCTACTGAAGAGAACATCGATCCTGCACGAGTTATCACTAACAAGAGCTCTGGTAAGATGGGCTATGCCTTAGCACAGATGGCCGCCACCATGGGTGCAGATGTAACTTTAATTTCAGGACCTACACATCTTGCAACTCCAAACAACGTTAAGCGTGTAGATGTAACCTCTGCAAGTCAGATGCTTGATGCTGTTAAGTCACAAGTTGGACAAGCAAACATCTTTATTGGCTGTGCTGCTGTTTCAGACTACCGTCTCATTGAGCCAATGCACACCAAGCTAAAGAAAGAAGATCATGGCGAGTTCTTAACCTTAGAGTTAGTTAAGAACGAAGACATCATCGCCTATGTAGGCCATTTAGATGAGGATCGTCCTTTCACTGTAGGCTTTGCGGCAGAGACTGATAACTTTGAGGACAATGCACGTGAAAAGCTCTTACGTAAAAAGCTTGATCTCATTGTGCTCAACGATGTTTCTGATCCAGAAATTGGCTTTAACTCCAACGACAATGCCGCTAGCGTCTTTAATGAGAAAGGCATCGTTACTAGCTTTGGCAAGATGAGCAAGGTTAAGCTTGCTGATTTACTCATGGAGTTAATCCTTGCTGAGTACAAGAGCTCACGTGAAAGCGAGAAGAAGTCTAAAAAATAACTAAGTTATAAGAGCTAAGGCTTATAGAGGCTTATGCTCAAGACTAACTACATAAAAGCCCGGCCTAGGTCGGGCTTTTTCATATGCATTAAAAGGCAATCTTAAGCCTGTGCTTTGCTACAATACTTAGCCTTGCTAAGCACTTAGGTGAAACAGCATCTGTGTGCTGCTATATAGCATTAATACGGACAACAGCTACGTTGAGGAGACGTGCATCATGGCTAACGACACTCAGAGATACACCATGCCTGATGAGGGCTTTAAGCGAAATGTTCAAGTTGAACTAAAGATCTTAGACGAGCGCCTTAAATATGGCACATTCCCTCTACCTCAATATGAAAGCTCCATGGCTGCAGGTGTAGATCTTCGTGCCATGATTAGCGAGGATAAGATCCTCAATCCTCAAGAGACATTCTTGATGCCAACTGGTATCGCCGTCTATATGAAAGATCCTAATTTATGCGCCACTGTTCTCCCTCGCTCTGGTCTTGGCTTTAAGCACGGTATCGTACTAGGCAATCTAACAGGCCTGATTGACGCTGACTATCAGGGCCCATTAATGGTTCCTCTGTGGAATCGTTCTAGCGAGCCATTTACCATTAAACCAGGCGATCGTATTGCCCAAATGGTATTCGTTCCGATCGTACGTGCTAGTTTCACTGTTGTTGATGAGTTTGAGGCCTCTGAACGTGGCACCGGCGGCTTTGGTTCTACTGGCCACAAGTAGACACTGGCGGCTTTGGTTCTACTGGCCACAAGTAGGCACCGGCGGCTTTGGTTCTACTGGCCACAAGTAAGCACCATCAACATGTGAAAGGCAAACTTTCACTATAAGACCATTAAAACAAAAGCCCCGCAACCGCATTGGTTGTGGGGCTTTTGCTATCAATACTCTTATAGAGCGTGCTAATCATGCATGCGCAAGTAGTTTGGCAGCGTGATTGCTCTAGATACGAGGTGATTATGCATTCAGATGCTGCTTGAGCGCGGCGATCTCAGCTTTAGTTTGCTCCAGGGCAACACCGCCTAAGACATTACGCTTAGCTAAGATGCTCTGTAAAGAAAGAATTGGGTAAACATCATCTGCAATCACAGCTGAGAACTTCTTGAACTCGTCAACACTTAAGTCCTCTAAAGGCTTGGCTACAGAAATAGCATAGAGCACTACCTGACCTACGATATCGTGAGCCTCACGGAATGGTACACCCTTAGAAACTAAGTAGTCAGCAAGCTCAGTGGCGTTAGAGTAGCCACCCTTAGCAGCTGCCTCAATCTTATCTTTATTAAGCTTAATGCCTTCAAAGACTAAGGACATCATATCTAAGCACTCATGCCAGGTATCTAAAGCGTCAAACAGACCCTCTTTATCCTCCTGCAGATCTTTGTCGTAAGCTAAAGGCAGTGCCTTAACGGTGGTTAAGATACCCATGAGAGCACCAACTACACGACCAGCCTTACCTCTAATGAGCTCACAAGCATCTGGATTCTTCTTTTGTGGCATTAAAGAAGAACCTGAGGTTACCTTATCGGATAACTCAATAAAGTTGGCCTCACCTGAGTTGTAAATAATAAGATCTTCAGAAAGACGTGACAGGTGCACTAAGCTTATTGAAGCTGCAGATAACAGCTCCATAACGTGGTCACGGTCAGATACTGCATCTAAGCTGTTGTGGGTTGCGCCCTTGAAGCCTAAGTTCTTGGCTAACTCTTCACGATCCATTGGGTAGGCAGTACCAGCTAAAGCTGCAGAGCCTAATGGGCATACATTTAACAGATCACGGGCATTAGACAGACGTACAAAGTCACGATCAAACATCTGCAGATAAGCTAAGCAAAAGTGAGAGAAAGTAACTGGTTGGGCACGCTGCAGGTGGGTATAGCCTGGGAAGATTACGCCCTGGTTCTCATCAGCAACCTTTAACAGCTGACGCTGCAGACCACGGATGGACTTTAAAATCTCATCGCATGCGCGACGGCAGAATAACTTAAGATCAACAGCTACTTGATCGTTACGTGAACGACCAGTATGCAGCTTCTTACCTAAAGCACCAACCTTCTCGATTAAACGGCGCTCTACATAAGAGTGAATGTCCTCATCACCAGCTAAGGCGATCTCGTTTTCACGGCCAGTCATTTCCTGCTCAAGCTCATTTAAAGCCTGGATCAAAGAAGCGCACTCATCTTGAGTTAAGACATTAACAGTAACTAAAGATTTGGCCCAAGCACGTGAGCCCTCAACGTCCTCATGAAATAAACGGTAATCGAATACTAAAGAGTCGTTGAAGTGCTTAAAGCGGACATCGCTGTCCTGGGTGAATCTACCGCCCCATAATGCCATGGTCGTTATTCCTCTAACTGAAGATGTTTAGTCAATATTAGTTGTGCCACTACAAATAAGCCTAAGTTTAGTTCGGCCTAATGTAAGTAAATTGCCTGATGCACTTACTGCTACACAGTCATCATTGCTCTTACTTACAAAGCACTGATGAGTGTGTACCCATAAATTTAGCTAGGCTATAAGACAAAGCCCGCACACCAGGCGCGGGCCTTTTTAAGACAGGTGCATAAGATAGCCTCACTATGAGGCTACCTAGCTAAAAGCTCTGTCTAGGACAATACTACTTGCCCTGCTGCTTTCTGTGCTCTGCGTTTAATGCGCGGATACGTGCAGGTAAGGAGTAGAGCTGGATGAAGCCCTTACCATCAGCCTGATCGTAAACGTTGTCAGCACCGAAAGTTACGAAGTCGAAGTTGAAGAGGCTGTTAGGGCTTTCCTTACGGATAATGTCGCAGTGACCCTTGTAAAGACGCACAACAACCTTACCGTTAACATCCTTGGCGAGCTCATCAGCACCAGCCTGGATGATCTCACGCAGACGGGTAAACCAACGACCATCGTAAACTAACTGAGCAAACTCAATTGCCATGTGGTCACGGTGGATGCGGGTGGTCTTATCGAGAACTAACTGCTCAATTGCACGCAGAGCATTGTAGATGATGGTGCCGCCTGGGGTCTCATAGCAGCCACGGGACTTCATGCCAACTAAACGGTTCTCAACGATGTCGATACGGCCAACACCATTACGTGCACCACGAGTATTAAGCTCGTCTAAGCACTCAAAAGGAGTAACCTTCTTACCATCGATCTCAGTTACAACACCCTGCTCAATGGTGAGCTCAAAAGTCTCTGGAGTATCTGGAGCCTTCATTGGGTCAACAGTCCAGGTCCAAACTGCCTCAGATGCCTCGTTCCAAGTAGCCTCAAGCTCGCCACCCTCAGTTGAGATGTGCAGAGCGTTAGCGTCACGAGAGTAAATCTTCTTTAAGGTAGCCTTACATGGAATGTTACGCTCAGCTAAGTAAGCTAAGCAGTCTTCACGGGAACGTAAGTCCCACTCACGCCATGGAACGATCACATCAAGGTGTGGAGCTAAAGCAGCAACTGCAGACTCGAAACGAACCTGATCGTTGCCCTTACCGGTAGCGCCGTGAGAAATAGCGTCGCAACCTTCAGCTAAAGCTGCCTCTACCATTGCCTTGCCGATTACAGGACGAGCAATAGCGGTACCTAAAAGATAGGTCTCTTCGTATAAAGCGCCAGTCTTGAAGGTCTCGAATACATAATCACGAACGAACTCTTCACGTAAGTCCTTGACGATGCACTTGATAGCACCAGAGTTCTTTGCCTTCTCCTCGATGCCTTCTAAGTCATCTCTCTCCTGACCAATGTCAGCGACAAAACATACAACCTCGCAACCATAGTTCTCCTTTAACCAAGGAACGATAGTTGAAGTATCAAGACCGCCTGAATAGGCTAACAGAACCTTCTTGTACTGCTTTTTATCTTGCTTAGACATCAGATTAACCTCTGTTTGGATTTAGCAAAGTAGCTAAAAGAGCCATGTGAATATGTAAACGGTTTTCAGCTTCATCGAAGACTACGGACTTCTCTCCATCCATCACTGCATCAGTGATCTCGTAGCCACGATGGGCAGGTAAACAGTGCATTACCAGACTTGCATTGGAGCTCTTAACGAGTTCTTCATTGATCTGATAAGGCATGAACACCTTCTTTACAGCCTCAAGTGGGGTGTCATCACCCATTGAAACCCAAGTATCAGTGTACAGAACGTCATAGTCCTTAAGTAACGACAGATCGTCTGTTACGTCGAGCTTTGCGCCATACTTAGCAGCTTGCTCTTTGGCCTTATTGAAGACCTGTACATCAGGACCGCAATTGAGCGGGCAGAAACAAGTTACATGTGCGCCTAAAAAGGCACCAGCAACTAATAAAGAGTTAGCAACATTATTGCCATCACCAAGGTAGGCGAGCTTTACGCCCTCAACCTTACCTAAATGCTCCTTTACGGTCATGTAATCAGCCATGGCCTGAGCTGGGTGGTAGATATCAGAAAGAGCATTAATTACTGGTACTGAACCAGTTGCGGCAAGCTCTTCTAAAGTTGTCTGCTTAAATACACGACCAACTAAGCAATCAACCCATCTTGAAAGATTGCGTGCATAATCAGCAACTGACTCACGCACACCTAAGTCACCCTTACCTAAATCTAAGTAAACGCCGTGACCGCCAAGGTTGAACATAGCCAACTCGAAAGTAGTACGGGTACGTAAGGAAGGCTTTTCAAACATTAAAGCAGCGCTCATACCATCAAGTAATCGTCGGTACTCTTTAGGCTGAGCTTTCATGCTTTGAGCTAAAGATATGATCTGATGGTATCCGTCTTGATCAAGTTCAAAACCGGTAAGTAGGTGCTGCATCGAGCCTCCAAAGATTCCATGCTACGCACAACTTCAGGCAGCGATCATTGTCTGTTACCTGAAATGCATACGTTGAGTATTCGTAAAACAAAAAACAGCGCTGAAAGTCTCTTCTACACTCTAGATGTATCGATGATGCCAAGTTAACTTGGTCGGCTACTAGACTATGCTATGGTCTAGAGTTGACACACAGGTGCGAAAACTTAACAGGACGCTGCATTAAAAGATTCTAAAGAACGGGAGATATTGTTACTTAGGCGGGTAAAAGAACTTAAACCACTACTTCACAAGATCAGTGCCTGACAGAGCTTAATTTAAACTTGGATCTCTTAAAGAAAGCTTAAGGTGCGCTCAGCCTCTCAACCTTATGAATACGTTTGATAACTCAACAAGACGCGGATTAACCATGCTTGTTTTGTTCAAGCTAAGTACTCTTGGCACAATGCTTAACATTATCTACCAATGTGCTTTTAAGTTAGCCTTAATAAGTCAGATATGAGCATTGCTCGACTTTGGTTTATATGACTTGGCTTTGATTTTTAGTTAGGCAGTTCATCTAAGCATGCCTAGCTAAGCACAGATACATGATAGTGCCGAGATTACTTGTTAGGTTCTTACAGTAGAAGCCTGCAAATATCTGTGCTGTATTATCGCTATTTTTATTCAAAGGATCGCAAACACCCCAATAAAGGGCGCGTTTTAATTTAATGCACCAATTTTGCGCAATGCAAGGGTTAAAGCGGCAATAGTACGGCCTTCAGTCAGGACACTATCAGGATCAAAGATCAGATCCTTGACCTCCTCAGGGGTCAGTTTAACCACATCAATAGGCTCTGGCTCGTCCCCATCTAGTGCACACTCATATAAGTCTTCACACAAATAGCAATACATCTTTAAAGACAACATGCCAGGGGCTACGGTCATTTCATGTTTTAAAAGAGTTGTTTTATTCGCGCCGAAACCTATCTCTTCTTTAAGCTCTCTTACAACGGCTTCTTCGGCGCTCTCGCCTGCATCTATCTTACCTTTTACCAAACCCAACATGTACTCCATAACACCACCAGAGTACTCCACAGTTAGGTAAAAATGCTTGCCGTCATATGGCACTGCCATAACAGCACCATGACCACCTGCTATACGTTCATAAGTAGCTTTAGTTCCATTTGAGAAAGTAAGATCCATAGTCTCAATACGGAAAATACGAGAAGCCTTATGTGACTGCTGATTGCTAACCTTTGGCAGCGGTTTGTTTAGCAGTGCTTTTAAATCCATAGCAGGATGTCTCCAATTACTTAATATGCCTTAGATCATACTCTCAAAGCATCAATATCTGATCACTTGATTGTCACTGCTCGATTTTTGATCATGATCACAGACATGCATAAACCCACAGAGAATGAGGAAAACACATTCATTAGCGTTGATACAAGCATGTCGAGATTTGTTATCAGACAACTTAACACCATCAGCATGTATGGAAAACTTTCAAACAGAATGCGCAAAACTACAAGTTCTGTATAACTCGTAATCGAGGCACAATCTTCAGCTTATTTTTACTCAGGCTCACTTTATAAAGTGCAACTATTACTCTTCTTTACAATCTAGTCTTTAAAGTTAGATGGGAGATGATAGGCATATAAGATCAAGTACATATCAAGCTTTGTTTAAAGTTTTGCATAATCTTACTTTGCACTTGCTCTTAAGGGCCATCTTAGCGGCCACACACCTAATCGTAAGCAAGATAAGCTATCGAGTCAGGGTGTTTGCTTAGCGGTTGATAAGCTGAAAGATGCTATAATCATGCAGTTTTTTAATGAGCAAAGACACATGGCTGACAAAAACAAAACATCACAAGATGCACCTGCTGCAGTGCGCATTGATAAGTGGCTATGGGCTGCTCGCTTCTACAAGACTCGCTCAATTGCCCGTCAAATGGTTGATGGTGGTAAAGTAGACTACAACGGTAGTAAAGCCAAGCCATCACGAGCCGTGGAAGTTGGCGCGACCATTAAGCTCTTACAAGGCTTCTCTCGTAAAGAGGTCATAGTTAAGGCCATCTCTGATGTCAGAGGCCCTGCATCTGTTGCAGCAACCCTCTATGAAGAGACAGCAGAGAGTATAGCAAGACGAGAAGAAGAGGCCAGACTCAATAAGGCTGCCGCCTTGTTAAACCCTCGTCCTGACACTAAGCCAAATAAAAAAGAGCGCCGTGAACTTGAGTCACTCAAGCACAGCATGTGATTTTAGGTGCACAAGATTAACTAAACTCATCAGCAATGCAAAAGCATTATCTTTAAAGTGCTTTTAACCGTACTGATGAAGTGTCAATAACTACTGCCTAAAAGCAGAGGCTTATACAAGCCTAATTGACTAGCTTCAATGACACGTATATACATCGAGAAACAATAATGAGTAACGACACTAATCAAGCCGCAGGTATTGAAATCAATGAGGACAAGCAGGAAAACAGCATTGTCCGTTTCCTCTTTGAAGAGCACGGCGTACGTGGCGAGATCGTTCATATCAACGAGCCAGTACACAAGTTACTCGAGAACATTACCCACTATCCTTTATGCATTAAGTCTTTAATGCTTGAGTTAGCATCAGCTGCAGTTTTAATTGCTGCTACTTTAAAGGCTAACGGTACTGTAACCGTGCAAATTCAAGGTGGTGAGGGTTCTAAGGCGGTAAACTTTGCTTTTATCAATATCGATAAGAACCTCAATTTCTACGGCAATGTTTCAAGCGATCATCTCGATAAGATTAACGATGCAAGCTTCTTAGATCTCGTTGGTAAAGGCGGTATCTTAGTTATTTCCGCCTTCCCTGAGGGTGGCAATCGCTATCAAGGTATTGTGGCTTTAGACAAGCCAACCCTGTCTCAGTCCATCGAGGCCTACTTTAAAGAATCAGAGCAGCTTGATACCTCTATGACTTTATATAGCGATCCAGTTGCCTGCAAGTCAGGTGGTCTGATGTTACAGATCATTCCTGAGATCGAGAAAAACCATGAGTCGTTAGAGCACTTAAGCACCTTAAGCTCAACTTTAACTGCAGATGAACTCTTTGATCTGAGCCTCAACGAAAGTCTGCGCCGTCTATATTGGAACGACAAGATTCGCGTCTTTGACCCAACTAAGGTTGCATTTAAGTGTATCTGCTCTGTAGATCGCATCATGCAAGCTGTCAATGGTCTTCCTGAAGAGGATCTTGAGGAACTCGCCAATGACCCTAATGGCATCGATATGACCTGCAACAGCTGCGGCAAGGTCTATCACATCACTCCTGAAGAGGTGCGCCAGATTTTAGAGCGTACTCTTTCAGAGAAGGCTGAAAAAGCCGCCAAGATGGCAGAAAACGTTAAATAAAGGCTACATGAGCTCTATGAGCTCACAAAAGACGATCTCTAGCTGTTTCTATTGCACTTGCGCACACTCTTAATGTCCATGCTCCTTTTAAGTGATTGCTAGATCATTTAGAGGGCCTCAGACTTTTAGCTAGTACAGGTGCGATAAAGTATCAGGACTTGCTATCTTTGCAGCCACAGTTATGAGATCGTGCTAATCTAGGCTCCGAGCACAGGCTATCAGCTGAAGCTCAGCTTGTTTGCTCTACTCAATTGGCTGCTTAAAACCATTTAAGATCATTGAGATGTCTTATGCGTAACATATATTTAGGTGTCAACATCGACCACGTAGCCACTGTACGAAATGCCCGTGGTGTTTCGTATCCAGATCCTGTAACCGCTTGTGCTTTAGCAGAATTAGGCGGTGCTGACAGTATCACTACTCATTTGCGTGAAGATCGTCGCCATATTACAGATCGCGATGTACGTCTTATTCGTGAAACCGTGCAAACTAAGCTCAACTTAGAAATGGCTGTGTCAGACGACATCCTCGCCATTGCTCAAGCTCTTGCTCCACATGACGCTTGCTTAGTTCCTGAGCGCCGCGAAGAAGTCACCACTGAAGGTGGCCTTAATGTCAGTGGCGATCAAGTACGCATTGGCGCTGCAGTTGAGCGTTTATCGAAGGTCGGTACTAGAGTATCTTTATTCATTGACCCTGAAAAAGAGCAGATTGATGCCGCTGTTGCTGTAGGCGCTCCTGTAATTGAGTTCCACACCGGCGCTTATGCTAATGCAGTCAAGTCTGAAGAACGTCGCGAGTGCTATTTAAAGCTTGCAGAAATGGCTGCATATGCCTCCTCAAAGGGTTTGCATGTCAACTCTGGTCATGGCTTAACTTACGAGAACGTCACACCTATAGCATCTATTAAAGAGATGGAAGAGCTTAATATTGGACACAGTATTATTGCCCGTGCTATCTTTGTTGGATTACCTGCAGCTGTACAGGAAATGAAGAAAATCATGCAAGATGCTCGTCGCTTTGCATGCACAGATTTTCACTTCTAATCTATAGCGCTATTCATTAGCGCGTTAGGTTTACTAAAGATAAGTCTTTTAGGCTATCTTCAGATGGACTTAGCATCAAATCCATCAGACCTGAATACAGGCCTTTGTGATGCAAATTAGGATCTAAAGTGCTATCTCAAGGTACAAGAAAGACACTTGCTTTTGAGCTTTGAGAAGGTACTCTCTCTTTGCTTTTAAAGAAAATAGTTTTTCTTAAGCACTTTAGAACCACGTTGATGCCATTTAGCCCCATTTTTTTGCTTAAGTGGCACTTGGACTGAAGGAAAAAAGTAACGCTAGGCCCATAAGCTCTTACTTATGCTGCCTTAGCAGTAACAAAGCTCATCGGGAAGTACATTTAAATGTCTACCAACTTACTTGAAATGTTCGGAGATACCTCCGTAGATCGTGTTGAAGCAGCCCTTAGCGCTATGCGTCAAGGCCGTGGCGTATTAGTTGTTGATAATGCTGATCGCGAGAACGAAGGCGACCTTATCTATGCAGCAGAGACCATGACCTCCGAGCAGATGGCCTTCATGATCCGCGAGTGCTCTGGCATCGTTTGCGTTTGCATTAAGAAAAAGCGTGCTGAGCAATTAGGTCTGCCAATGATGGTTCAGGACAATACTTCTACATACGGTACTGCCTTTACTATCTCCGTAGACGCTGCTGAGAATGTAACTACTGGTGTTTCTGCAAAAGATCGTATCGAAGCAATTCGCGTGATCTTAGATGAGAAGTCATCACGTAAGGACTTAGCTGCACCTGGTCACATGTTCCCATTAGTTGCCCGTGATGGTGGCGTGTTAGAGCGTGATGGCCACACTGAGGCATCTTGCGACTTAGCTCGTTTAGCTGGCTTTAAAGAGTGCGGCGTTTTATGCGAGTTAACTGCTCCTGATGGCGATATGGCTCGTCTGCCACGCGTTTGTGCCTTTGCTCAGCTTCACGATATGACTGTTGTCTCTATCGATGACATCAAGGCCTACCGTAAAGAAAAGAACTGCTAGTAGTAACTACTTATCTGTTCAAGAGCTTGCACTAATTTACAAGCACTAGCACAACAGGGCGCTTAGCGCCCTGTTGTCGTTTTAGAGCCCTAAAACGAGATAGCTCCACCATCATGACTAGCACATAAAGTGGATGCTACGCCTTAGTCCGTGTATAAATATGAGAACTAACACGCTCTTGAAGCTTAAAAACTCATCTTTCATCACAGCTTTTGCTAACTTTGCATTGTTTAAGAGCGATATGCTACCAATTTGCATATATGACTTAATAAGCCATGTACAATGATATATTCATACCAAGAAACCAAAGTTAAGATCTAAGCTAATCACAGAGGCTCATGAGATACTGCATTACATTATGCAGATGTGGATTTTGTGACTAAATATAACTAGCTTGCACTAGTTATTATGAGAGGCAATGCATGCAAAGACTGGGCTTTACCAGAGTAGGAAACAAACAAGGATATCCGCTAGCCATCATCCATGGATGGGGCTGCGATAGCTCCTTTTTGCTGCCTATAGCACGCATGTTTCCTGATCGCGATGTCTATCTTATCGATCTGCCAGGCTATGGAAGATCAGAGCACCTAGCCTCGATCGCTGAAGACTTTTCAAAGACCAACTATCTATTGTTAAACACCATTCCATGTGGCGCAGACGTTATTTCTTGGTCTTTTGGAACCTTGTATGCTCTAAGAGCGATTAGTACCGTTAATAATCCATGCCTCAACTTTGATGTGTTTGAGAAGAACATGGTCTTTAGCTGCAATCAAATGCAAGAGTTGTTCGACGCTCAAGCCAAAGATCAGATAGATAGTTTTGACCATATGTCAGTAGCTCAGGCAGCTAAGCTTGCCCATGAGGGTATAGACAATTGCGCTGGCATTCCAAAACCAAATGGCCACACTATCTACAACCACCCTCTAATCCGTAGTTTGGTAACTATCTGTGGATCACCGCGCTTCCCATCAGACCCTAATTGGCAAGGCATGAGCGCAGTTAAGATCCTTAAGTGCAACACCAAACTTACTCCACGCCGCTTAAATATGGTGCTTAATATCTTCTTCCGCCTAGTTGATAGTAAGAAGAAAGGCTCTGCTAAAAGCCAAGATAAAGCAGCTATAAATGTCTCTTCTAAGACAGATGCAAGATTGAGCCTTAAAACCGCCCAAAACCAAACAGACTCTGAAAAAAGCTTAGATAAGCTTGATGAAAAAAGCACTGCAGCACCTGCTGATCCTGCAGTTAAATACAGCACAGCTATGTGTTCTAGTGGCGATGGTAAAGAGATACCTTATGAGGTGTTGATGGCTGGTATCAGATTAGTGACCTTTATTGATGAACGCCCAGCCATGCATCATATCAATATCCCAACACTACATCTGTTTGGCGCACTAGATCCTTTGGTTCCGGCATCATTAAGCAAGTACTTTGATAATCCACCACTGCACCGCTCTTATATCTTTGCTAACTCCTCACACAACCCAGTGCAAAGTGAGCCTGAAGAGTTCTTCAAAGTGGTCAGCGACTTTTATCAATCAATTGAGCACGACTAACCAATCATTGGCTACGCTCAATGTAGTATGCTTAGCCTTACTTGCATGCTTCATGTGTGCCCTGCTAGCTTTGCTTAGCTTAGCTTTACGATGGTGCCCATTAGCTTTGCTTAATGTGTGCCCTGCTAGCTTTGCTTGATGGCATGCTAGCTAGCATTAGCGATCAGATCATTAATAGCTGTCGGTTTAGCTAAGATAATTTGAGCGTTTTTTGGGCAAATCTTATGTTTGCATCACAAACCTAGATCACAGATTTGGTCTATTGCCTATTTAACTGTATTATCATCTGAGGTATGTCTGCAAAACTTTTGAGCTGTATTTTTGCAGAGTCCTTGGAGAGATGAGATATGGACGTAGCATCCAATTTTGCGGTAAGTGTTGCACCGCCCCCTTATCAAAAGGAGGTCGATGAGGCACGCCGAGACACACAAGCACGTGTTGCTATTCCGCAGCTCAATCAGTCTCATGGATCACGCTCACAAACTCATATCGGAGATCGTCGCGGCAATACCGACGGAGAAAACTCTCTTCTGAGCGCCCAGCAACAAGGCATTATGGATGCCACGGACGACATTATCGTAGATCCTGATGGCCGCCGCCGTCGCAGACGCCACCGTAACAACAACGGTGAAGAAGGCGATAACTCTGAGTATGAAGAGCAACAGGGTGATAACTACGCTTTTGAGGGCAACGAATACGCCCAGACAGAAGAAGGTCTTAATAAGTTCAATGAACAAGATGGCCCTGTAAAATCAGGCTATGACCCAATCACTGGCTACTACATCATCCCTGCAACTAGAAGAACCAAGAGACGCACTATCCTGCTGCGCTTTAGAGAACAGAATGTGCATTTCTTAGATCGTTTTAGCGATAAGAATACTGCCGTTGGCATTATCAACTTTGCTCTGTGCCGCAAGTATGGAGCTATCATCCCACACAGCCGTCTAGGTCAAGTAGTCGAAAAGAACGCCTAGACAAGCTTAAGATCGCATCTTCTATTCACCATCTACACGCTGCATGTTCCACTTAGGAGCTGCAGCGCTGCATCTAATTGTCTAATCCCCACACTAGCATCTACCCACCTCATACGATAGTTAATGGCAACGAGACGAGCCTACGCACAAAAGTGCAGTCAATACGAGTGATTGCTTGTGCGCATACGCACCTAAACGTGCTTGAGATAAGCATGGATGCTTACTTAACTAGAGTACTCATGTAGCTTTGCTCAAGCTTTTTGAGCTCTTCTGCAGTAAGCTCTGGAGCGTTCTTATCTGCCTCAAGATCTTCATCTTGAATCTCGTGGTTAGCTTGACGAGGCTCTTGCTCTACAAACCACTCAGGGCACTTGTAGTCGATGCGGTTTACATACCATACACGATCGCCTTTTGGTGTATGCACGGTTGCATCATCACCCTCACTTTTGCCCAGCAAAGCACGAGCTAAAGGCGCATCAACACTAATGTAGTTATCGCGACCAAAGATTTCCTCACCGCCTACAATCCTTAGCTGCATAATCGACTCATCGTCATCAGCTTCAATCTCAACATAAGCGCCAAAAAACACACGACCCTTTTGCTGAGGGTTGAACTCAATGATCTGTAGATCATTAAGAATCTTACGTAGATAGCGAATGCGACGGTCAATCTGAGCAAGCAAACGCTTGTTGTACTGATAGTCAGCGTTCTCGGAGCGATCTCCTAGGCTTGCAGCCCATGAAACCTTAGCAGTTACATCTGGACGTTTTTCAAGCCAAAGATAATCTAATTCCTTTTTAAGTAACTCATATCCCTGAGGGGTAATGTAAGGCTTCTTTGCCACATTGTCCTCCTATAGACTTCCTTGTCTATACAAATACAAAAGGCCCGAGGCGCATATAGCACCTCGGGCCCGTTAGTAATTCATCTATTCTGCCCTTAAAGGGTCAGACAGGAATTATAACTGTGGACCAGCCTTAACTAAGTCACCACCTAAAGACTCGAACTTCTTGAAGTTCTTCTGGAAGCGCTCAGCTAAGTCCTTAGCCTTTACTTCCCACTCTGAAGCGTCAGCGTAGGTGTTACGTGGGTCCAGAATGTTGGTGTCAACGCCCTTTAACTCAGTAGGAACGGTGAAGTTGAAGTAAGGGATGTTTGCGGTGTTTGCAGTATCGATAGAACCGTCTAAGATTGCGTCGATAATGCCACGGGTATCCTTAATGGAGATACGCTTGCCAGTGCCGTTCCAGCCAGTGTTTACTAAGTAAGCCTTAGCGCCGGAAGCTTCCATTCTCTTAACCAGAACTTCAGCGTACTTGGTTGGAGGTAAGGTTAAGAAAGCAGCACCGAAGCATGAAGAGAAGGTTGGGGTAGGCTCGGTAATGCCACGCTCGGTACCAGCTAACTTAGCGGTGAAGCCAGAGAGGAAGTAGTACTGAGTCTGCTCCTTAGAAAGGATAGATACTGGAGGTAATACACCGAAAGCATCAGCAGATAAGAAGATTACGCGCTTAGCAGCTGGAGCCTTAGAAACTGGCTTAACGATGTTGTTAATGTGGAAGATTGGGTAAGAAACACGGGTGTTCTCAGTTACAGACTTGTCTGCAAAGTCAATCTTGCCGTTAGCATCAACAGTTACGTTCTCTAATAAAGCGTTACGCTTGATAGCGCCCCAGATGTCTGGCTCGTTTTCCTTAGAGAGGTTAATAACCTTAGCGTAGCAGCCGCCTTCGAAGTTGAATACGCCATCATCGTCCCAACCGTGCTCGTCGTCACCGATGAGTAAACGCTTAGGATCGGTAGATAAGGTGGTCTTACCAGTGCCTGACAGACCGAAGAAGATAGCAGTGTTCTTGCCCTCGAGGTCGGTGTTAGCAGAGCAGTGCATTGCAGCGATGCCCTGTAATGGTAAGTAGAAGTTCATCATGGAGAACATGCCCTTCTTCATCTCACCACCGTACCAGGTGTTGAGGATGATCTGCATCTTCTCTGCGAGGTTGAATACAACAGCAGTCTCAGAGTTGAGGCCTAACTCCTTGAAGTTCTCAACCTTAGCCTTTGAAGCGTTCAGAACAACGAAGTCTGGCTCGAAGCCCTTTAACTCTTCCTCAGTAGGACGGATGAACATGTTGGTTACGAAGTGAGCCTGCCAAGCTACTTCCATAACGAAACGGATCTTCAGACGGGTGTTCTCGTTAGCACCGCAGAAGAGATCAACAACGTATAAAGGCTTGTTAGAGAGCTCCTTGCCTGCTAAAGCCTTTAACTGAGCCCATGCCTCTTCGGTAACTGGCTTGTTGTCGTTCTTGAACTCATCAGAAGTCCACCAGATCTCCTTAGAGGCCTCGTTCTTAACAATGAACTTGTCCTTAGGGGAACGGCCGGTGTAAACGCCAGTCATAACGTTTACAGCACCCATCTCGGTTACAGTGCCCTTCTCGAAGCCTTCTAAAGAAGCCTGAGTCTCAGCAGCAAACAGATCCTCGTAAGAAGGATTGTGGACGATGTTGGTAGCACCAGTAATGCCGTATTTAGCTAAACTTTCAGATAAGCTCATTTTTTTCTCCACGAATGATGCCAGGGTAATCCTGACGCAATTCTTTCTAAACCGGCCATCATTCTAGCTTATTTTTCTCAACTATGGATCGACGATAGTCTCTTTAACTTAAAAAATTTGATATGAGTTGCAATGAAAAGATTTGCTTTTATTGCACAAATGGCTATTCGAGGCGCTATACATCGCATGCGGTGTTCAAAATACTGCCTTTTAAAGTTGCGCAAAGCTGCACTATCACTGCACAAATTTGCAGCACTCGTCGTACAAGCGTCACAGCTGGTAGTTTAGTGCCCTAACCGCCCTCAAAGAGGGCATAATCTTCGCTACAAATGCCTTAAATATCAATTTAAAAAAAGACATCTACCCTTTTAAGCTTTCACACCCATGGCTATTTATCTTCCTAGATAGCCAACTATGACTGCAAAATTTTGCAAGAACTACTCTATAAGCACAAAGTTTAGTGCCATGAGCTCAAGGCAATCAGAACACAAGACATCCAATATGTACATCATGCTAATGACCATACTTTGGTCGCTAAAGTTTACACAAGGCATCTATCAGTACGTATTAGAATGCGCTTTTAAGCCTTATTGTCGCAATTTTTTTTCGCTATACGATCTATGTACTAAACGGCATATCAAGTTAGCTTATAATGACCACCTAAATTGTGTGAACAAGAACACAATACTTGGTCAAAAGCTATCAACAAGCCCTAGCTTAAAAACAAGTTTTCACTTATCAATCGGACAAGTTAAATGAGCAAGATTACTGTTTCACCAGAGGCACAAGTCTATCTACGCGGCATCATTGAAAAGCAGAAGATGGAAGGCCTTGCTATTCGTCTTACCGTTACTAACCCAGGCACCCCTGGTGTTGAGAGCGGCATCTTATATTGTCCGAAAGAGTACATTACCTCCCAGGATCTCCACTTTAAGATGGACGGCTTTGAGATTGTTATCGACATGGATGTGGTCGACTTCTTAGACGAGACCGTTATCGACCTGTCAAAGGATGATGCTGGTGAGGATCTCTTAACCCTGCACGCTCCTAACTTAAAGCGTAAGTTAGTTAGCGAAGACGCTCCTTTAAAGGATCAAATCGCTTTCTACATTGAGCGTTTTGTAAGCCCAACCTTAGCAGGCCACGGCGGCGCTGTTCGTTTAGTTGACTTTAAAGACGGTATCGTTACTGTTGAGTTCTCAGGTGGCTGCAATGGCTGCTCCTTAGCTGGTGCAACCTTACATGAGGGTATTGAAAAGCAGCTCAAGAATGCTTTCCAAGATCAGATTAAGGGTGTTGAAGATGCTACAGCTCACACCGTAACTGACGAGAGCTACGCTTAATTTACAAGTCGTACGCTCACCATGAAAAAAGCCCAGCAAATGCTGGGCTTTTTTTTCTATCTATATATAAAAGTTAATCATTAGCGATCGCGACTACTCGCTCTTAGAGTCACGGCGTAAAAGATCACGAGCAGCCTCACGACCACTCTTGTGGTTCACTAAAACTTCGTAAAGCTCGCTGCAGATTGGCATTTCAACTCCCATTTTAAGAGCAAGACCAACCACGACCTTTACCATCTTATAGCCCTCAACAGCCTGTCCAATCTCTTTAAGTGCCTCATCAGCTCTTTTGCCCTGTCCAAGCATATAACCGAGGCGACGATTACGTGACTGATTGTCAGTACAGGTGAGCATAAGATCGCCTAAACCAGACAAGCCCATAAAGCCACGCTCAGATGCACCTAATGCGGTGCCTAAACGAATCATCTCGGCAAGACCTCTTGAGATCAGCGCCGTTCTTGCATTTGCACCATAGCCAAGACCATCAGACATGCCCGCACCAATTGCAATAACATTCTTGACCGCACCACCAATTTGCATGGCTACGAGATCATGGCTTTTATAAACGCGGAAAGTCTTAGTGTGCATAATTTGGCACATGTCATCTACGAACTTCTCATCGTTACCTGCACAAGCAATTGCTGTTGGCATACCAGCAGCCAGTTCTTTTGCAAAGGTAGGTCCAGAGAGAGCCGCGATTGGCAGTATAGGATACTCATCATCAGTCATCTCACGCATGACAACCTTGGACAAGAGCTCACCTGAACTATCTAAGCCCTTAGTTGCCCACGCAAGACGTTGACGGCGTTTCCAAAATGGCTTGATTTCTTTTAAGGTCTTTTCAAAAGACTCTGAAGGAACCACCACCAAAATATCGCGAGCAAACTTGACTGCCTCTTCTAAATTGGAAGTTACTGTTAATGATGGAGGAAAGATAATGCCAGGTAAGTATTGGGCATTCATCTGCTCTTCCTGCATCTTGGCAGCTTTTTGTGGATCTCTTGCATACAGCATTACTGGCATGCCCTTTGAGGCCACTGCCACTGCCAGTGAAGTGCCGTATGAGCCAGCACCGATTACAGTTAATGATTGCTTCTCTTTCATCGTCAAAGTCCATCAAGCAAGCGCTTGTGGGTTATGCAGTGAAATTGGATAGATCAATAGATCTAAGGTGTGATTAAGACTAGTGGCAACAGGCAAACTTAAAGCTTGATGGTGCCTAACAAGATATGGGATGAAATGATACCAACGCGCTTGTAAAAATACAGTGACAGGCCCTAGCAATGTGAGGTTTGAGACGATTTGAAGAGAAAAGAGACGCATCTGAGTGCTCAGATGCGATTAGATAAGGCATAAAGCCCGATTTTGGAACACCACTTTTTACCCCGCCTATTTATCCCCTCCTAACTTTACCTACACTCTCGCTAGGCCTGATTTTTACTGGATTCTCTCGATCGTTTGCGATCGTTTGCAATCGTTTGCAATCGTTCTAAGTACCCCACTAGGTACAATTTCAAACACGGTGTAAACTGTACCCATTAGGTACAATTTTGTGTGTATTGAGGATCCTAGTAATGGCTAAGAACAAGTTAACCAACTTGGAAGTGGCTAACCTACTGCCCAAAGAAAAGCACTACTTAGTTGGTGATGGCGGCGGACTTAATATCAAAGTCTACCCAAACGGGCGTAAGCAATGGCTACTACGCAAATCATCACAAGGTAAAGCCCAGAACATTGTCTTAGGCGATTACCCCGCCATGTCTTTATCCAGCGCCCGCGCAAAAGTAAAAGAAGTCTCTAGCAACTTCGTAGACGGACGTAAGCAACGAGAAGATAACCCCGTGTTGTTTGGTGAATTGACGCAACAGTGGCTAGCTACTAAGAACATCAAAGCATCTAGCATGGCTGCAACGCTTAACAGCATTAAGCCCTTGGATGTATTTCACAACAAGCCACTAAAGGATATTACCGCCCTAGATGCGCGTAAGGCTGTAGCGCACTACATAGAGCAAGGGCAATTTACAGCGGCCCGCAATACGCTGCAGTGCTTAGCACAAATCGAGCGCCACGGCCTTGCACTGGGCTTAACTGATACAGCCCGCTTGCAATATGTGTCACGCACTCTACCAAGTACACCAGTACAGCACCGCCGCTTTGTTGAGCCTGATAGACTGCCCGAAGTCTTTGAGCTAATGAAGAAGAAACTAAAGATTAATGTTGTTATGCCCGACATTGTCAAAGTGCTGTGTTTAACTTTATGCCGCATTAATGAGGTAGTGGCTTTACGTTACGACTGGATAGACTTCGATCAAAAGGTTATTACTATTCCCGCTAGTCAGATGAAATCCAAGCGTGAGCACCGCATACCAATTTGCACACAACTAGAGAAGATCTTAAAGCGGCGTCAGGCTCTTGGGGGCGTGTTTGTGTTTCCTAATCCGTCATCTAAAAGTGGGCATAAAAGCAAGTTAGCTCACGCTCGACTCATTCCATTCAATGAGTTAACCACCTTGCACGGCTTTAGAAGTACGGGGCGCTCATGGATGGCTCGCAATGGTTATGACTTTGCAGCAAGTGAGTATTGCTTAGCACACCGTTGCGAGAATACCACGCAAGCAAGCTATCAGCGCTATGACTACCTAGAACAGCGCCGCACAATCATGCAAGCTTGGGGCGACTTCGTAGAGCGTTGTTATAGCCCTTACTATCCTGAATAGCGCCCGCACCGTTTTTACTTAATTCCATGCCCTCATAATCGGGGGCTTTTCAATCCACTATTTGAGGTAACTTAAATGACCACTTTAAACAACAAGGCCCAAATCGTTTTAGATCCTATCGTGCTTTGCTCACTGTTCCCTTTCTGCTTTGGTTCCATGCTCATGCATCTAATGCTTGCTGACTTTTCCGAGACTAAGCTTGACAAGCTGCAGCACCTTAGGAAAGCTTTTGATTTTCTGGATATGCACTTATCCCGCAAAACGGATCGGGATTTAGTGCAAAAAGTCTTTGCAGAAGATCCTAATAATATGGCTATCTTGTTTATGCGTTATAGCCGCTTGACCCACTTAGAAAGCCTACAAGACTTTATAGAACCTGATGGCACTCTCTCCAATTCATACGACTGTGCATTAAACGACGAGATAAACGAATTAAAAGAAAGCTGCAGCCATGCATCAGGTTTAGAAGAGTAAAAGGGCAAAACCAAGGTTAATAGAAAGCCCGTAAAATCAAGCTTTGAAAAATCGAAGGCAATTTAAACACAAAGCCCAATTAGTTAGACTTCGTGCATATAGGTTATCAGAAGTTCAACTTATTGGGCTTTTTAGTTGTAAGATCCAATTAAACCAAAAACAATCAAAACCAAGGTCAAATCAATATGGCTTTTAGACACAAAACACCGCAATCAATAGATGAGTTTCGTGAAGTCTATGATAACGAAATACAAGCCCTTAATAGTCATGTATGCGCGAATCTTTTAGACATTCTTGTAAAAATTCATTATGCGGCGGATCCAGTTGAAAAACTTATCTTAAGTGATAATGTTAATCCGTGGATAGACTGGATTAGTCAAGACTGCATCGAGCAAGGCATTAAATCAATTACTGAAAACGTCACGATAGAGGATCCGATAAAATTCAATCCTGTAAGGTGGTTAGAAGACGTGTTAGACGGGTGGCCGCAATTCGTGCTAAAAGAAGTGAATAACTATCTTGATGGCGGCTTTATCTCTGACCTTTTTAGGGCTAATAAAAAGCCCCGCTATTTTAGTACATACGAGCTAGCGAGCGATGCAAGGCGATATCGTGACGATGAAAAGAAACGTTATGACGATGCAAAGTCAGAAATAGAACTCTTGCGACATCAAAGAGATGTGGCCGAAGACAGGTGCATGTTTTTTCAGCAAAGGATCTTGGCTGTAGAACGAGAGAAAGCACGCTTGCAAAAAGAGCGCTACGCTTTAGAGCAAGAGAAAGAACACTTGCAAAAAGAGCGTGAGAGTTTAGAGGACTACGGGGCATGGTTAGAGGCTAAAAAAGAAGCCAAGGCCACGGACTTAAAGCAAACTGATACAGCGCCCGAATCAACAAGTAAAGCGCCTGCCAAGACAAAAGAAAAGAAACCAATAAAAGTAAAATTTAGCAAGGTTCCAAACTCTTTTCACCCTGAATTAACTGCCAAGGCAAAATTATTGTATGGACGGCTTTTGATTCTTACTAGTTTTGCTAAGAAACAGTGCGTATACACTAATCAACAAGCCCAAAAGGATCTGCATTTCGGGCCTAGGTCTACGAATCGTTATTTTAAAGAATTGCGTGACGCTAAACTGCTTACTACTACTAACACCAGTGACCACCCTAATGCACAATCCATTAATGTGCGTATGGTTGAATTAAGCATCGAAGCAATGCCACCAAAGCGTGCAAAATCATAAGCCAACAACCACCCGAACTAACCACCCGAACTAACCACCCGAACGGCCGTCATTTCAGTGGTCATTTGAGCGGTCATTTGAGCGGTCATTTGAGCTGTTCTGACTAGCAACAAACGGCGTATATATCGCTAAAACTAGCTAAATCACAAGCCCTCATGGCGGCTGTCGGTGGGTTCAGGCCAAAATTAAGGCCAAAATTAAGGCCACCAAATAGAGATAGATTTTGCTTTGCAAGCCACGTGTATAAAGGGTTTAAGCGTGTTTTTGATAACAAATATAGTTAGAGCCAAAATATGGCCCCTAACCACATAGCGCCCCTGATATATACGCGGGTTTATGTGATCCGAGTAATATAGAAGAAAGTTAGCAAGATCTGAAGCGCGTACGCGCACACATAGCACTGCAGAGATAAGCACATGATTGATTTAAACATTCCTACCCCTGTATCCGCAAATAATCGTTTGTACCCTGAAAACAGGCGACTAGTATTAACCCCTGCCTATCGCAAATGGTTGGATCAAGCCATATCCGAGATTAAAGCCCAATACGGTAATGCTGCAGCTATTGATAGTGAGGTCTTGATAATCGCTACAATCACGCCACCCGATAGACGTGTACGCGATATAGACAACGAGTTAAAAGCGGCAAATGATGCATTAGTTAAGGCTGGCGTATTGGCTGACGACAGTTTGATTAAGTGCCAATGTGCCTACAAAGAAAAGCCAAGCAAGGCCAAAGCGGGCGTTAAAGTCAGTATCTACAGCTTGCAAGAATGTGATGCTAGTGAGATTAGCTTGGCTTTTAGAAGAGTAGCCACGATGCTAGATAGCGAGCTTGCTTAACTAGCAAAATGACCTACAATGCTGCAGCATAGCAACACAACGCCCCTATAAGCTCACGTAGCGCATCATAGAGCACTCATACAGCGCGATCGTATGGGGTGCTAATGTGTTGGTACTATGGAGGCCATAAGATCGCTGTATGACGCGCTGGAGGGGGTCTACGGCGTTTTGGGAAAATTAGGACTATTTAGAACAAGTAACAAGCTAGAAAGCCAAGGCAAGTATCATGACCAACTAAGGGGCCTGATCGGGCGCTGTAGACTGGGCACAAGGTAGCCTATGTGATTCGACTTCGTGCCCCCTATGGAACTGCTGCAGCCGTC
>NZ_CABTML010000054.1:0-2946 GCF_902485895.1 uncultured Anaerobiospirillum sp.
TGTGATATGCAACGATTTGAGCATACCAACGCAATGAAAAACGGATCCACCTGCTAGTTTCGGTTCTGTTATACCTCAAGCAGTTTTATATAGTAAAAACTTAATAAGTATACGTACCTTACGAGGTTTTTCTGTATCATAAATTGAGCGTTATAACTGGGATCCTAGAAATAAGTATTAATAGACTATTTATATCATAAAACATCTAGAATAGCACTTGCTAAGCAGGCATAATGCAGCTGCTTATTTCGTTTCTGAGACGAAAGATTATGTGATCCAAATGGATCTCATTACACGATTCAGTTTACGTATAAGTTTTAGCTGTCTTGTTTATCAAGACTCAAGGTTTGGTTATGCAAATTGCTTTCGTTTCTGAAACGCAATCAAAATTGATCAAATAAAGTGGCTCAATATTCATTTCGTTTGTGAAGCGAAATTTAATGTAAGCCGGCTCAATTTGTTTTCGTTTGTGAAACGAAGAAATTTTCATATCTACTCTTTTAAGTTAACACTAAATAAGGTAGAAAATCTTGATTTCAGAACATTCTAGAATCAGCATCATAACCCTTGCATCTAGAGGGATGAGCAATAGACAAATTGCTCTGACAGTTGGGGTAAGTAGAAATACCGTAGCTAGAGTGCTTAATGATGACCAGAAAGTACCCAAGAAGCGCCCTGCATGGTACGCAAATCTTGATACTGACTTCATTATCAAGAAGTACAAACACTTCGGTAGCGCAGTAAATTTGCATCAGAACATGATCGAACAGCCTGAATTGTACGGGCTTGGTTCACCATTCAATATAAGCCTCAGATCGGTTCAGCTGTTTATTAATAAAAACTACACTGAAGAGCAGAAGGCATTTGGAAAACGCGCAATTAATGCATTCCATTGTCTTCCAGGTCAACAGATGCAGATTGACTTTACATCGACTAAATTCCCTTTTGTCGATGGTGAGCGCGAGATTCATATATTTGAAGTTGTGCTTTCTTATTCACGATTACTGCGTTGCTATGTTTGTAAGGACATGACGCAATACTCTTGGCTTTCCAGCATATGCAGGTTCGTGCTTGAGTACGGAGTTCCAAGTGAGATCCTTTGTGATAACGACAGATCACTTGTGTCATCCAACGATGGTGATAGTTATATCATTAACCCCACCTTTGCTTATTTTTGTAAACAGATAGGCTCTGTGCCTAAGCCTTGTCGACCATTTAGACCCCAAACAAAGGGCCGTGTGGAACGTGCTGGAGGCTACATTAAAGGCAATTGTATAAACTATTTAATAGGTGCTGGCGTTCAAGTAAAGGATTTAGAAGACCTTCAACAGCACCTTGATGCATGGTGTGTAAATATTGCGGATAAACGTCCTCACGACCGTGCTAATCCAAGTACAAGTAAAACTGTTGCTGAAGTTTATTTAACTAAAGAAAAAGATTTTTTAGTCTTTCCTAAAATTGATCCAAAGTCCTTAAGACTGCAAACTGAAAGGTTCATAGTCAACAAAAAAGGCCAAATAACTATCTTCGGTATGACTTGCCAAATTGAGGATAAGAAATATTGGAGACAGCCTGTTATTGTCGCCATTATGGCGAAAGGTGATTACATCATCTCGACTGAGGGTGGAGCCACTATTTGCAAAGGCATGGTTCCTCAAGAAAACTTGCGTAATTATCCTTTTAAGGAGAAACCAATTAGGCGGACAAAAAGCAAAACCAAGGAAGTAAAGTCTGAAGAGTCCAATGTAATTACCTATGGACAGCGCACCCATAAATCAAGTGTGGTGAATGCCCAGACGAAGGCCTTACAAAAACCAACAGAAGGAAGGAGTTCTCTCTCTGTCCTTGATGAAATGTTTGAGGGGAACTTATGATGAACAACCTAGAGTTCAATCCTAGCTCAACCTCTGATTGTATTTCTTATGCTGAAAACTCACAGGTAGCTGATGAATCAAAGATTAGGGTCACGGTACGTGCTCCTAAAAATAAGGCTTCAGCATATTCTCCAAGTGCAAAAAGCGAGAGCAAGGGCATGTCATCAAAAGAAACCGTCACATTGCATGACCGCCTATCTAACGTTTGCGCAGAGCTTAATTGGAGATGCTACGAACATAGTTTGCAGCTGTACCTTGAGGAGGGGCAAGAGCAAAGCCTCAATTATGCAGAGAACGTTATAGATGCTTTAGAGCATGCTGTTATGCTTAAGCGAGTTGCCAGAGCAAACAGATTAATAAAGCAAAGCGGACTGTCAGAGGCTCAGTTGGAAACTAACTATAATCCTAATCTCTTCAGCTTTAGCGATAACTTTGACCCGCAACGTCTTGGTGAGCTTGAGCATGATGAGAATCTATTTATACGAGGAGAACCTGGTGTAGGCAAAACTCTTACTGCATTACAGTACGCCAAAAGAGCCATCTATGAAAAAGGATACTCTATTTATTTTGCATACTCAACTGAACTGTTTGCCTTATTGAGAGACCCGATTCGTGCCCCTGATTTACTCAATAAAGTAAAAAATGTTCGATTGCTTATCCTCGACGACGTTGGTCATGAGGACATTTATGAGGGTAACACTAATGCTTTTTATAACATTGTAGCCTACAGACTTAATAAGCAAAAATCCACAATCATAACGAGTGGTACGGCTGTCGAACAATGGGCATCAAGATTTGATGATAGGAAATTGTTTGAGTCAACAGTAACTCGATTTGTAAGCAAAGCTTATCTCATGCACATGACAGGTAGAAATCTCTACTTGTAATTACAAGTTACTGTTTACTGCCTTAGATTAGGCTGAAATTAGTAGCCATAGTGGTATAGTCTGCTATGGCTATTTTTTTTACTAACTTTTGCAAAACTATACACAACGTGGATCACTTTTAAATTTTAGCCAGAGGATCTGTTTTCATTGCGTTAATATGCTCAAATTCATTGCACACGACAACA
>NZ_CABTML010000055.1:0-36784 GCF_902485895.1 uncultured Anaerobiospirillum sp.
AGATTTCGTCCATACCAGCTTCGATGGTCTGTGCTAAAGCAATAACGTCAGCAGCGTTACGGTTACCCTGGTTGAGGCCGTTGATTTGGGAAGTTAAACGGTCAGAAATCTGAAGACAAGCGGCGTCGTACTTGGCACTGTTGATACGCATACCGCTTGATAAACGCTGGTATGTAGTAGTGAGCTGGTTCTGAACGTTGCCTAAGTAGCGCTGGCCTTGAAGGGCGCTGTAGTTAGTATTTACATATACAGCCATAACGTAACTCCTTACGTTTGTTTGAATCTTTTAGATACGACTTGTGCAGTCGTTCTTCTCTTCTAGCTAACGACTTTGTATCTAGGGAGTGAATGTCATTTATGAAAAATCTGAAAATTCACTCCAAATATGTTTTACAACTAAGTAAAAAGGCCAAATCTAGATATAACATTTAGCGCATATACAACGCATTTAGTTTTTTGTTTGTACCATTAAAGTAATAGCGTGGATTACACAAAACGAAATTTGCCTTTACACTGGAAACGTTTCACATTGTGTCTAGAAAAGTTTCAAACATAGTATTTAAGCCATCTTTTAACAAAATATATATGACATAACCATGTTTTTAGGGGTAATTTTGGGTGTGATGATAGAGCTTTAACCTTTAACTTACATATGAGTTAAATTTGTATTGATAAGTATATTTGGAGATTTTTTTCAGACTTGAGTAGGTAGGTTAGTAAAGCTGGAAAGAATAATCAGAATAGTGAGTGGGGGTGGGGCATTGGTTGATAAAAAGTAAAATGCCAGAGAGCCTTTGGGGCTGTCTGGCATTTGAAAGCCAAGCGACTTAGAACTTGGCTGTGGCTTAATCAGTTAATGATTTGCCTTGTATTACTTAGCTGTGGATCTTCTTGACTGGATCTAAGGAGATCTTTGGGTTCTTAAGTGAGCTTAAGCATACAGCTTCACTGTTACGTACGTGCTCTCTTAATGCTAATACGGCACCAGGAGACACAGACAGCTCGTCATAGCCCATCTCGATGAACTTATCAGTAAGCTCTGGATCGGCAGCAAGCTCACCGCAAATACCTGCGGTAATGCCGGCAGCATGAGCATTAGATGCAATCTGGCGTAACAGCTCTAATACAGCCTCATGATGAGGATCGTAGAAGTCACCTAAGTTTTGGTTCTGACGATCACAAGCAGTGGTGTACTGATTGAGATCATTAGTACCTACAGAGAAGAAATCTACATGCTCAGCAAGTTGACGTGAGAGCACTGCTGCAGCAGGAGTTTCGATCATGATGCCAATCTTTGGCTCGCCGTATTCGATGTTCTCAGATTTAAGCTCAGCAACAACCTCAGCACAGATGGCCTTAGCCTGCTCGATTTCCTTAAGACGGGTAACCATTGGGAACATCATAGCGATATTGCCACGAGCTGCAGCGCGGTAAATAGCACGCAGCTGAGTCTTAAAGATTTCTGGTTTGGTTAAGCAAATACGCAGAGCACGTAAGCCTAATGCTGGGTTTTCCTCATGCGGCAGATCGAAGTAATCTACTTGCTTATCTGCACCGATATCTAAGGTACGAATAATCACGAGGCGGCCGTTCATAGCGGAAGCTACCTTAGCGTAGGCCTTAAATTGCTCTTCTTCGCTAGGTGGATCAGATCTACCTAAGTATAAGAACTCTGATCTGAACAGACCAATACCTTCACCATCGTTCTCTAATACCTGCTCAACATCATCAGGCTGACCGATGTTGGCAAAGGTATAAACACGGTGACCGGTTTTAGAAATACCTGGCTGACCACGTAGAGCAAGCTGACGAATACGCTGTTGCTCAAATACGTCTTTAGCAGCCATGAGCTTGGTAATGGTGCTCTGATCAGGATCGATGAAGAACTCGCCCTTTACAGCATCAAGACCAATGGTATGACCAGTTAAGTCCATTGCCTCTTCAGACTCAGTTGCTGCCTTACCATCGCCATCAAGGCTGCTTGGCAGATTAGAGTTGATGATAAGAGGAATGTTCATGGTACGAGCTAAGATCGAAGCATGAGAGTTCTGAGTGCCATGGCGCAGCACAAAACCTAAAATTAAGGAACGATCTAAAGCTACAGTTTGTGATGGCTGCAGATCATCAGCAACGATAACGCAAGCTTCGGTAAGCTCAACAGTTTCACCACCACGTAAAATTCGGGCAATACGGCCAGTTACGTCCTTTACGTCAGCAGCACGCTCACGCATGTAAGGATCATCTAAGGCTTCAAAGTCAGCAGCCTGCTCTTTACCAACGCTAACAGCAGCGTAAGCTGCATTGATGCCGCCCTTTTTAATACGGTCCCGAATGTTGTCGCAAATGTCCGGATCTTCGAGCATCATGCGGTGAATTTCGAAGATTTCTGCCTGCTCATCACCGATCTCTTCACGAGCTTTCTCGATAAGACGATCAAGTTCTGTGGCAGCCTTGCTAAGAGCGCCCTCAAAGAGTTCAAGCTCTTGATCAACACTTAGGCAATCTCTGTCAGATGCAACCACTTCAGGGGTTTTAATGTGCAGGACTTTACCAAAGGTAATACCGGCACAGGCACAACGACCTTTTCCTGTATACATGGTTTACTGCTCCGCAGGTTGAATGGTGCAGATGTCGTCGTCAGTGGTTACGGCCTTAGGTGCGATAAACTCCACGCTCTTGAAGTCGCTAGCATTGCATACAACAACAGGAACAAGGTTTGATAAACCGTGATCTGCAATTACCTTGCTATCAAAACGGATGAGTGGCTGACCAGCCTTAACCTGATCGTCATCCTTTACTAAGGCCTCAAAACCTTCGCCCTTTAAGTCTACAGTGTTGATACCAACGTGGATGAGGATTTCTACATTGTCAGTAGAAGTCAGGGTAACAGCATGAGCAGTCTTGAAGATCTGAGTTACAACACCATCACAAGGAGCGTAAACAGTGCCATCATCGCCTGGCTTGAAGCAGGTGGTAGGACCGAGTACAGACTCAGCAAAGGTTGGGTCAGGAATCTCAGTAACATTGATCATGTCACCCTTGATTGGTGACTTTAAAGTAATGTTTGCTGGTTTGTTGCCGCCGAAGAGTTTGTCAAAAAAGCCCATACCTATCTCCATTAAGGATTATGGCTATACGAGACTCAAGCTTGCTCTAGGAGCATCGGCAGTATTTGACCAAACTGACAGTCTGCAGATTTATTGCAGCGTAGTGCTTGAGGAGTATGCCTCTTTCCTAAACAATACCTGCAAGGAATGGTGCTCTCATTAAGAAAGCTATTCCTTAGCAGATGAATCAAAGGTGCTGTGCACAAGGGCAATGCTCTAAGTGCTATGCACTTTAGAAAAAGCCATTGGCATAAAAGTGTGTATCGGCCTAAGTAAAGCCAAGTGAAAAGAGATGGCTTGTACTTAAAGCGTTGTTATCCAGGCTATAGGCAAATCTGCCTAAATATGCTGAAAATGTTGCGCCCATAAAAAATAATAGCGCTCAACTTTTGATTGTACTGCAAAGCTAACAGTTGTGGAATAAATCTAGCAATTCGTAACCGTAAAAGTGTGAACCCTTAGATAAAATCACAGTTGCTTTGGCAATAATTTATGAAAATTTGTAACATTCTGTAAAGTTTCACAGCGCTTACGAAATAGCTTCACAGACTATAGCAAACGTTTAGCCTTACCCTCATGAGGGATATGTTTGCAAGTGATCGGTTTGAGATATGTTTATCTGAAGGCTTGTTGCACTTGATCGTTTATTAGTGCTTGGTTCTTAACGCTTGTGGACTGGTGTTTATCTAGTTTGTCACTAAAAAGGCCGGATTAGGTGATGAAAATGGCTTAGATTCGGCATTTGTTTAGATGGTGTCGAAAAAGTGAGACGAGTTTATTGGCACTGTCTTTGCTAACAGTGCGATGAGCGCCTTTGTGTGCACAAGGCTTGTAGGCTATGACTTTGAGCTAAAAGTTTCTCTATTTTGTCTCATTAGTACATAATGCAATCCTAAGAATGCACAAGGCCTGTGCATAAAGCTACGTTTTTTAAGCGATTTATAGTCGCTGTTATAGATGCGTGATGTTATGCAAAGATAAGCATTAGCGCTCGTGCTAAAATACAACGCTGTTTCTTAGTGTTTAAATAGCTATTTGCCTATTTATATGCGCTTTGAGACACGCAAGGTGCCGAATAAAACTCGGTACATGTAAAAGTTTATGCCGATACCGCCTGCCTATGTTGGCAGTTTACGTAAAAGATGGAGACCTTAAACGTATGCGTAAAGCAGGATTGATTAGCTTGGCCTTAGCAGCTTTGCTTAGTGCTACAAGTGCTTCAGCTAATGTACGCTACGAGGCAAGCATTAGCGATACTCAGGCCAAAGACTGGTCTACAGCCTCATCAAGGATCTCCTGTGTGCTGTCCTCTAACATTAGTGGTTATGGTCGCGCAGACTTTACTTTACTGTCTGGCGTAAAGCGCCGTCTGAGCCTTGAAATTTTCCCATCTACTCAGATCATCTCAAGATCTAAGATGCGTATCATCTCCGCTCCACCAGAGTGGCGTCCACAGGGTGTAGAAAACGAGATCGGTGAAATCGATTTATACCGTGGCTTCCGTCCATTCGTGGGAGACTCTGTATCCTGGTCTATGCTCCGTGAGCTTAGCAATGGTCAGCGTATCTTATTCCCATACTTAAGTGAGCATCCAAACTTCGTTGAGAGTATCGTGCCAGTATTAAGCCCAATGGGCTTTGCTAAGCCATACAAGGAGTTTATTGACTGCTCAGCTCAGCTGCTGCCATTTGGTTATACCGATGTTAACTTAGTAGCTTTAATGTTCTACGAGACCGAGAATCGTCTCACTCCTTCTTCACAGCAGCGTCTAGATCAGCAGATTGAGTACTGCAAGATTGATACTTCTGTAAATAAGATCATCATTTCATCATTCGGCTCAGGTAGTGAAGATAACCTCGATAATATCGATCTTGCCAAGCGCCGTGGTGACAATATTGCCAAGATTTTCACTGATGCTGGTATTAACAAGGACATCATTGAAATTCGTACTTACGGTGATGAGCAATTAGCTACTACTGGCTATACCGATTCAGAGCGCAGACAGTCCTCTAAGGCCATTGTTGAGCTGCAACGTGATCAGTTCAAGATTGACAGTAGAACTGAGGTTGAAATGCCTGATGTTGGTGTACCAGAAGATTGGTACTCTACCGAGCAAGAGTAGTAAGTTTTATATTACTTTTACGACAGCATGACCTGAAAAGGCATGCTGTTTTACACTATAAGCGGTCTGTTTTTACCTTAAAAACTCGACCATAAGACAAATCCTTGTACTTTAGTAATGCAATTGCTGTAATTTACTAAAGGTGATGAGGTCAGGCTTGAATGACGAACTTGGTCATGTAGCAAGCTTGCGCTAGAACTAAGTCTAGAGAGATATTTTGCTATGGCAAACATGTTAAAAAAGATCAAGGCAATGGAGCATAGGGAGAGAAACCGTATGCGCCAGCGCTATGCAATGGTAGCTATTGGCGTATTGTTCTTTGCTGCTATCTTTTATGGATTGCTCTACGCATATACCATGAATGCAGAGTCTGAGCGTAAGGCAATTACTGCCGAGGGTATCAAGGCTTTAGCATACTCTGACTTCTATCGCGCTGAAGCACTGTTAAAGCAAGCGGATGCAGAACAAGACCCATACGCTTCTGAGTTCTTGTCTTACTTCTACGTCACAAGCGGTCAGTACGATAACGCTGCTTTATATGCAGAGAAGGCTGTTAAATTTAAGCGCCACACTGCCTATGAGATTTTAGGCGACTTAGCCTTAATCGGTTTTGGTCGTGCTAAAGGTGTTGATGCGGCCATTTCTTTCTTTGAGCAAGGCGCTATCCGTCGTGCCAATGACGAAGCTGCTCTCATTAAGCAAGGTTTACAGGTTAAGAACAATTGGTATCATGGCGATCCACTTAACATGGTTCCTCGTGATATCAACTTACAGGCAACTGAGTACTTCTCACAAATGGTTAAGCGTGCACTGCCACTGCTGACCAATGAAAAAGACTATATCGACTTTATTTTAAAGACTAAGCAAAAGGGTGCTAAAGATCTTGAGATGCAAATGGGCGATATGCTCTTTGTGGGTAACGACAAGATTTCATCAAATGCTCAGGCTGCTTTAGAGTATTGGAAAGCTGCTTTAGACAAGGGCATTACCGATGCTTATGTACGACTTGGCGGCGTTTACTGGCACGGCTATGCAGCTAAGCGTAATCCTCAAGATTCTATCGATATGTACTCTGCAGCTGTGGATAAGAAAAATCCAATTGCTCTGTACTCTTTAGGTTTAATCTCATTACGTTCTGGAGCTAAGGGCGGCGATGAGATGGGTATTCAGCTGTTTAATACTGCAGCTGCTAATGGTTATGGTCCAGCATCTACTGCTTTAGGCGTATTTGCTTTAACTGAAACCGATACTCCTGATGCACTTACTAAGGCAGGTAACTGGATTAGAATTGCAGCTGTTGAGCAAAATGACCTCTCTGGCCGCATTATCTATGATTTAATGCTTATGTCCGGTATTGGTGCTGGTAAAGAGTTTAGCCGTGGATTTGATGACTTACTTGAGATCTCTAAAGTCTATGGCCCAGCTAAGAGCATCATCGACTTACTGCAGCAGCGTATTGAGCCGGCTGATATCTTAAAGCAGGTCTTAGTAGTTTCAAATAATGTGCTACGCGGCAATATCGCTTATCGTGAAGGTGATCCTGTAGCTCAACAAGAGATTAAGGATCCAACCACTGGCGAGGTCATGGATAGACCATTCTCATTTTATGAGTCAGTTAGCACCTTAGATAAGGCCTTTAAAGATCGTTACGGTGCTCGTAACTTCACTAGTGTAACTGACATCTCTAAGCTGGCAGTTAACAATGAGCCAATCTTAAGCCCAGAGCTTGTGAAGGTAATCGTGCAGTATGCGCCATCTACCGGTGTTGCACCTTTTGTTGCTGATACCAAGATGCCACGTCCTGAGCCTCCATTAAGCCCATCTGACTATCATATGGATGACTTTGTGCCTCCTGTATCCCTCTTAGAGGTACAGCCACTGCGCAACAAAGAAACAGGTCAGCTCAACAAGATCTTCTAAAGTACGCTTAAGTACTTAACAGCAAGGCCACCATGCGGTGGCTTTGTTGTTTATGCGCCATAGCAATTTGCCTTAAGAGACACAGATCCTAGTAACCTTTCACTGTTAGGCCCATCACTGTCATCCTTACACTCAAGTACATGTAGCTATTCCATTACATATAGCCACTCCATCACATATAGCGCACATGAACGATAAAGATCATTTGAGCACTACCAACTAGACTCAATCGTTTATAAAGCAAATTGCCAAGGCAAGGCCGTGGTCTCATGTGCTTGGCACATTCTAAAGTTGTATGAACACAGAGTCTGCAGTAGCCATAGAGCTAAAGGCAACAAGCATGTTCATGCTCAAGAGCAAGGTGATATATGACCTGTTATTGAGAGTAGGGCGGCGGTCTTCATATATGTATGCATGGCTGCAAAAACGACAAAGCCCATGAGCAAGGTTAGTTGCTAATGGGCTTTATAGCGATCACTGAAGCTTGGGTTTGAGTAGCTTCAAGTGGTGTATATGGCTTGTATTTGTAGAACTAGGCTTAAGCGTTTTCTTTAAGCCTGAGTGATGATGTGAGTGCCATTGATGATGGTTTGGTCAAAGCGCTCATCCCCTTGAATAAAGTCAGCAAGCTCTTTTAAAGCAGGTCGATCTTCCATCTGGCTAAACTCAAGGAAACGTACCTTGTCACGAGTAGACATATTGTTTAGACCAATTCTGGTGAGCAGGTCGAGATTGTCGTACTTGATGATCATTGAGGTTGCTTTACCAAAGAGTTCACGAGCACGCTGTAAGTGAGCAAAGTTGATCTCTTCGTTGGTCTTATCCTGATAGATAAGTGGCAGTGTAACCTCAGCTAAGGTAGACAGGAGAGGTTGTACCATTGGGTTAACGGCATGGCCAGTTACATATGGAGCTAAGCCACGACGACCCTGGAACTTGTTAATGTATAAGAAGTTATGGATCTTCTTGCCATCATTAACAGGGTAGTTATCCCAGATAAAAGGCTTGCGACCAAGTAACTTGGTTACATATTCAAGGTGCTTAACAGTGATGTCTTTAGATAAGACCTCAGGTCCCGTCCAGAAGATATTGACACGCTCTGGCATGCCCTCGAGCAAGTCTTCAAAGTAATGTTCAGGACGCTGACCAAAGAGCTTGTCTAAGATAGGATCATCAGTGTAGTAAGAAGGACAGATGATAAAGTGCTTAACATGCTCAGGGAGCTGAGATTCAACAAGCTTGATGATCTTATTTTGTACCTTGCCAAAGTCTTCAGAGTCCTTGACCATGTCGTCAAAGAGGAGGCAGAAGATATCGCAAGAAGAAGCAGCGCACAGCTCTTTTACGCGCTCTAAAAGAACGGCTTGGTTTTCTTCAAAATTAGCAGTTAGCTTGAGTGGAGATAAGGCCACACCAAAGTCGATACCACTTGCATGAGCTTTAGATGCAAAATCTTTAAGTTCTTCTTTGTACTCTTGAGAGATCTCATTTAACCACTCATCGCGCAGTTGCTTATCTGCCTTTGGCGCGTAGATGTAGAAGCTATAGCCATTGTTGGCTGCAAAATTAAAGATAGCTTCACGCTCTTCTGTGGCGTAACGTTTGCCATAGAAGCCCTCGATAATACCTAGATAAGCTGCGTCCATCTAAAACCAAACTCCCTTAGAGCAAACGAGACAAATCATCTCATAAGATCAGCATTGTCAAACTCATACAACTGATCAAACAAGCCAAGATCAAATGTTCCATCTTAACTAAGATCGCTAGCTTGTAATATAAGTGCATACTAGCAAATCTTTATAGCAATCATCCCGTGTCATCTACATGGCCATGATCTTGTAGCACGGATAAGAGTGCTCATACCAAAATCAAAATATGGACATAATTACCAAAAAAAGCTAACCAACTCATTACTATCTTGTCTCTTAAGTACCAAGTAGCAATGCGGCGCTATAAAACGTTGGTAAAAATGCCAAATAAAATGGCGAGATTACGAGTAAATTGCTCAATGTTGCAATTGTAGGTTTGTGATAATTCTTGTCAACTATGCCCACTAATCTTTGCAAGATCAGTCACTAAATACATCTAGTCATCAGGCTAGAACTTATTGTAAAGATGCTGTGAGACATCCTAGCAGTCAGCTTATAGCAACAAGATAGCTCTCTAAATAAGATCATGGCGATAGGCAGGATTTAGATAGCCAAAGAGCATCAGATGATTAAATAGAATCCTTTGACCTCATGATGCCCAAAAGCAATTGACTACCCCATAGCATCTGATGATCTCACATTATTTGATGATCCCAATAGCATTTGATGACCGCCACAGCATCTGATGACCCAAAAACAATTGACTACCCCACATCATTTGATGCCAATTAGCCATCGATGGCTTCATAACTTTTTGAGGGCAAAGGAGCATAAGCTAAGAAAAGGAGTATTAGGAAAGAAATGGCATTGAATAGACGCGAAAGCTTTTAAAGAGATTGTGCGTTCTTGGTGAGCTAGGGATCATTGTCATTGAAGTTGGTAGGTAAGGTATCGTTTAACAAATACATCATATTCTCAACATTGCTTATGACGGGCACGATAGTGTCACTATAAACATATTGCAGGGGGAAAAGTTAAGATCATTTGCCTAAGTAAGCTTGCTTATCTAGGCTCAATTGTTGGATTTAAGGGGCTTTTGCAAGTGATTTTGCGTTGATTTACGCTGATTTTGGCCTGTTTTTGCGTCCGAATGTGGCATTTTACCTAAGTTGCTATTATAATCTTGAGTTTCGTAAGACTGTGAAGGACAAGTAAGGGGCTTTGCTCTTTTGAACCGATGCGGTTCGACTTGTTGCACCAAGTGGCAGTTTTTGCGCAAAGCTAAAGCTTTGGGGAGGTTTAATCTCCCATCTTTTATTAAGAACTGCGACTTTTTAAAGAGCTGCGACTTGGTGCGGCAAGCAGTAACAGCTGCAAACAGTCCACACGTTTAATTTTAATCGTACTGCACTCGCATTTTGAGGTTTGATAATGCAGGTTAATGTAACTAAAGTAGAAGGCATCAATGCTTCTTTTGAGGTTCAACTTCCAGCTGAACAGTTTAATACCTATGTTGATAAGGCCTTCAAGAAAGTAGCCGCATCCGTTACTATGCCAGGTTTCCGTAAGGGCCACGCTCCACGCAACGTAGTTTTAGAGGCTTATGGCCAGCGTATTAACAACGAAGCTTTAGACAATGCTTTAAACTCCTCTATCCAAGAGGCTGTAAAGAAGACTGAGCTTAAGGTATACCCAGGTTCCTTAAACGTAACCAATATCTCTAACAACGAGTCTGGCGACTTTGTTTACACCTGCGAGTGTGAAATCTATCCAACCGTTGAGAAGAAGGATCTCAAGGACGTTAACGTTGAGCTCGTTAATGTAACCGTATCTGACGCTGATGTTGATGCTATGATCGAGCGTCTGCGCCAGCAGCAGGGCAAGTGGCAGGTAGTTGACGGTGCTGTAGTAGACCAGGACTCCACCGCTAACATCGACTTCTTAGGTAAGAAGGACGGCGTTCCATTTGAAGGTGGCAAGGCTGAAGGCTTCAACCTCAACATCAAGACTGCTCAGATGATCCCAGGTTTCACTGAGAGCATCATTGGTCACAAGGCTGGCGATAGCTTCACCATCGAGTGCACCTTCCCTGAGGACTACCACGCAGAAGAGTTAAAGGGCGCTAAGGCTACCTTTGACATTACTGTTAACTCAGTATCTAAGCAGGTTCTCCCAGAGATCGACGCTGACTTCTTAAAGGCTTTTGGCTTTGAGGATAAGGGTCTTGACGCACTCAAGGGCTCATTAAAGTCTAACCTTGAGCAGCAGGCTGAGATCGGTTCAACCAACTACAACATCACTGCCTTAATGAAGGCAATTGCTACTAAGTATCCTGATGTTGTTGCTCCACGTGCAATGGTTAACTACATTGCTGAGCAGCAGCTTTCCCGTCAGTTCGGCGGTAAGCTCGACGACAAGTTAAAGAACGCTCTGTTAGGTGGCTTTGCCGCTCAGGTTGAGGATCAGGCTAATGAGCAGTGCCTCTTAGAGGGTCTGATTGCTGCTGAGAACTTCAAGGTTCAGGTTGAAGACGCTGAAGTTGATGCTCAGATCGCTAAGGCTGCTATTTCTTACGACGATCCAGAAGAGTTCAAGACTGAGGTTCGTAAGGACAAGGAATTACTCGAGAACGTAGTTCGCGCTGCTGGCAACGTTAAGCTCATGAACTTCTTAGCTGGCTTAGTAAACGCTAACACTGCTGACAAGTCATTTGAAGAGTTCCAGAAGTTACGCGAGGAGCAGGAGAACGCTATTCAGGAGCGTGCTCGTGAGCGTATGATGGCTTCTATCGCTAAGAAGTCTGAGCAGGACGCTGAGTAATACTGACTTTAAGTTAGTATAGTCATAAGCTTAAATGCTTAAAAAGAGGCTTCCATTTGGAGGCCTCTTTAGACAGGAAGCTACTCAAGGGCAATTACTTGCCATCAGTTTCTTAAAGAAAGTGCCTTCTCTTACGAGCGGGCTCTTTTTTTAGGGTGCTGTGCCTACACAACAAGCTAAGATCTTAAAATTAAGTACCTTAAAGCCTAAATCATCACGATCTTATTTAGCGTACAACACGCAATCATCGCGCGGCGATCTTGCTGTCAGCTTGTGCCCAAGCTCGCGCAAGCGCAACTGCAATTAAAACTGCAGTTACACTCGCATCGGCAGTCGCAATCGCAGATGCGATTGCACTTGCTATCGCACTGCGATCGCATGTGCCATAGCATTGCTAGCGCTACGCGATCGCAATAGCCATTGCATTTAAAGGCGTTGCGAGCGTAGTTGTTTTAAGGCGATCTAGGTGCCTTTAAAGAATTTAATCGCGATCGATAGCCAAAACATCTATTGCGGGGGTATCATAGATAAGATCAGGCACTGATCTTTAGCAATCTTATCACTAGGCTTTATTGTCGCTTAGATGTAAGGTGCTTATACTTGCCCTAAACTCATTACACTGAGAGTACTGTTAATTAACCGGAGTTGAGCTCTTCATGTCAGGATTTGACCTTCCAACTAGAATGTCCAGTCTCGTTCCAATGGTGATCGAGCAAACAGGACGTGGCGAACGTTCTTTCGACATCTACTCACGCATGTTAAAAGATCGCGTGATTTTCTTAACTGGTGAAGTCGAAGATCGCATGGCTGATCTCATCATTGCTCAGCTCTTGTTCTTAGAGTCAGATGATCCTGATAAGGATATTTACCTGTACATCAACAGCCCTGGTGGTGTAGTGACTGCAGGTATGGCCATTTACGATACCATGCAGTACATCAAGCCAGATGTTTGCACTTTATGTATCGGTCAGGCATGCTCCATGGGCTCTTTCTTACTTGCCGGTGGTGCTAAAGGCAAGCGTATGGCCCTGCCACACTCACGTATCATGATCCACCAGCCATTAGGCGGTTACAAAGGTCAGGCTACTGATATTATGATCCACGCTCGTGAAACTGAGCGTATCAAGCACACTCTGACCTCACTGCTCTCTCAAAACACTGGACAGCCACACGAGAAGGTAATGGCTGACTGTGAGCGTGATAACTTTATGTCCTCTTACGAGGCATTAGCTTATGGCCTCATTGATAAGGTCATTACTCGCCGTGGTGAGGATGGCGCTGAGCGTCCTGATGGCGATCCTGATGGCAACGGTCCAAGCTCATCAGGTCCAGGCCCTGAGTTCTTCCCAGAAATTAGCCAGCAAGTTTCTATGTCAGAGGGCTTTAACGCTATGGGCGTTAACCCAATGATGCAAAACATGATGGCCAATAATCAGGCCATGATGGATAACAATAAGGCTCCAAATCAGCCTTTAAACCCAAATCAGCCAATTCCTAATATGCAAGCACTGCAGGGTATGGCTAGCGTAAATCCAGTTATGCAGGCCTTTATGCAAAGCGCTGCCATGCAGGGCAATATGCCACCAATGCCAGGTATGCCAATGCCAGGTGTTAATCAGATGCCTGGTCAAATGCAGCCTCCTATGTGGCCAAATCAGCAAAAGCCTGAGCAGGACAATCGTTTATTTACTGGCGCTAAGACTTCCAAGGGCAAGTCTAGATCCAAGAGCGACAATTCAGGCGACAGCAGAAAGTAGTAGAGGTGGCTAATGACCGACAAGAATAAAAACTCCTGTCTCTTTTGTGGTGAGTCATCATCAGATACCCGTGCTTTAATTCAATCCAACTCTGGCTATTGCATTTGCTCAGAGTGTATTGAGCGCTGCGCTGATATCATCAAGCAAAAGAAAAAGATTGCTGAGAGCAAGAACGATCCAGGTTATATTAACCTTGATACCATTCCTACCCCACATGAGATTGCAGATCACCTCAATCAGTATGTAATCGGTCAGGAAGATGCCAAGAAGGTTTTATCTGTAGCGGTTTATAACCACTATCAGCGTTTAAGACACTCTGGCAAGGACTCTGATGTTGAGCTTGGCAAGTCCAACATCTTAATGATTGGTCCAACCGGTTCAGGTAAGACTCTGCTTGTACAGACCTTAGCTAAGTTCTTAAATGTTCCTTTTGCTATCTCTGATGCCACCACCTTAACCGAGGCAGGTTACGTAGGTGAGGACGTAGAGAATGTGATCGTACGTCTGCTCAACTCCTGTGAGGGTAATGTTGAGAAGGCGCAAAAGGGCATTATCTATATCGATGAGATCGATAAGATTGCACGTAAGAGTGAAAACCCATCCATCACCCGTGACGTATCTGGTGAAGGCGTGCAGCAGGCTTTATTAAAGCTCATCGAAGGTACCACCGCTTCCGTGCCTCCAACTGGCGGTAGAAAGCATCCAAATCAGCCAATGGTCGAAGTTAACACCTCTCAGATTCTCTTTATCTGTGGCGGTGCATTTGATGGCCTGGAGAAGATTGTGGATAAGCGTCTTGCCAAGAACTCTGGCATGGGCTTTGGTGCTGAGGTTAAAGGCAAAGATGAGCGCATGACCTTAACTGAGAAGTATCAAAAGGTTGAGCCTGATGATTTAGTTAAGTTTGGTATCATCCCAGAGTTTGTAGGTCGTCTCCCAGTTATCAGTGCTCTTGAAGAGCTTAACCGCGAGCAATTAGTACGTGTGTTAACTGAGCCAAAGAACGCTGTAATTAAGCAGTACGAGACCATCTTCCGCTTTGAGGGTGTAGAGCTTGAGTTCACCGAAGATGCACTCTCAGCTATCGCAGACATCTCTATTGAGCGTAAGACTGGCGCTCGTGGCTTACGTAGCGTAGTAGAAAACCTCCTCCTCAACACCATGTACGATCTGCCATCAGTATCAGACGTAGTTAAGGTTATCGTGGACGAGGACTGCGTACGCAACGGTACCGAGCCTAAGATCATTAAGAGCACTGAAGAGTCTGAGTTAGTTTCCAACAGCTAATCAAGATCATCACCATCAGTGATTTGCAAAGGGTAGCCAAGGTAAAACTCAACCTTAGCTGCCCTTTGCCGTTTTAGGCCGCCCAAACCAACACTCCAACCTGTAAAGCAAAGCCCCAAGTGCCACAGCTACAAGCCAAAACAGCAGTCCCAAGAAGCAAACAAGCCTAAGCAACAAAGCAAAAGCAACTCAACAAAGAGAAAGCAAAGCAACAGCACACGCAAAAGGCCACAGCGCCACGCACCTCAATAAACAGCAGCAAAGTACCGAGAGATTAGCTGCAGCTTGCGATGCAAGATTGCATGATGAAAATAGGTATTACAACGAATTGGCGCTTATGTCGCGTAGTGACTATATGCTTGCTGGCTGATTGCAGTTAGCAAAATGGGCGTGGTCTTTTTATGGTCGACTTGAGTTTTAGCAAGGCTAAAACTTTTGGTTCAATGTTATTTTTTTTGCGCGCTCTAGATGTAATTTTGATGTTTTAGCGATGCATATATGGTGAAAAGTGGTTCACGGTGTTGTCATTGCAACCATATTTTGGCATTTATAACTAGCTAGAAGTGTTAAGCAGTGGGCATATTTAGGCCTTATTGCAACTTATTTCGCACTTTTCGTTAAAAACCGCTCTATAGATGTAATAATCATAGCTGCACAAAGTTGTCTTAGAGCGTGGTTCATTTTGCACGCACTATCTAAGGTCTACTAAGTGCCAGCTAAAACAGATACGCTATGCTTACATTAACAATAGCAATTAACCGTCTTAATTAGGTTCAATAGAGCGTAACAAATACGGCTCATCAGAGCATATTAAGATGGCAACAACTGGCCTATAAGTTAGGTCAATGCGCTTAATTGTGAAGCTAGGGATTTAAGATCTTCAACTTATGTATGCTTTACATATAGCTTATCTACAAAGCTGATAAAAATTGGATGGCACATAAGAGCACTTACTCTTGTAGCTTTTCCATTAAAAGATTTCGTTTCCACTTTCAGTGACGGCTTGTATTAGCCGCTAAGACACAATATGGTACGAGCAAAGAAAGCTAATAGTTCTGTAAAAGCAGATATCGAGCAAAAGGATAAGGTAATTAAGTCAGGCGCAACTAAAGCAGCAGCGACGACTAGCAGCTCTAAGCGCACTGTGCGAAATAAAACTACATTAGCCACTGCAACTACCACTAAGTCTAATTCTATGGCCTCATCAAAAAATACAAATGCCAAAACTAAGACTAAGGCACCAGCTAGTGCCTCTAGTGATAAGAAAGAAGCTAATGCTAAGGCTGAAGCAGCTGCAAAGACATCTAAAGCATCTGCCACCAAGGCACGTGCATCTAGCACCAAGGCTGCATCAGCAACTAAGGATAGTGCGACCTTAAAGAGCACCGCTAGTGCAAGCAAGAGCAGCTCAAGCAAGAGTGCTAAGACTGCAGCTAGCAAGAGCGCTACAACAAAAGGCACCACTAGCGCTAAGAGCAAGGCTGCCACTGAGGCAAAGAGTGCTAGTGTTAAGAGCGTGTCTAAGCGTGCTGTTACTGATAGTGCTGCAAAGAGCGCAAGCTCAAAGAATGTAAAGGCCTCTACCAATGAGGCAGCGCCACAAGAGAGCGTAACTAAGAGTCAGGTAAAGAGCACTGTAAAAAGTGCAGCTATGGCCGAAGATCGCATCGCTCGTGATCCTGTAGCTGAGGAAAATGTCAGCGCAGATCAGGTTAAGGGCGCAACTTTAACTAAGAATGAAGCTCAAGAGGCAGAGGCTGCTGCCATCAACGCTTTCTTACAAAGACGTAAGAACAAGGCCAATGAAGAGGCCCAAGCAAAGGTTGATGAGGAACAAGAAGTAGCCGCTGCAGTTCATGAGACTGTTGAAGAGACTAAAGAAGATAAGGCAGCGTTAGTAACTGATGCTGACGCTACTGATAGCTCAAAGGTTGAGACTCAAGAGAATACAGTCAAGTCTAAGAGAGCTAAACGTTCTTCAACTAAGCAATCTGATAGTGATGATTTAAGCGCAGATAAGGAGAAAGACGTGTCTGCTGACAAGAATACATCAACCTCTGATTACGAGGTGGTAACCGATAATGAAGGCAATACTCGTACTGCTAAGTTCCCGCTTATAACTCTGCGCTCGATTGTTATTACTCCATCTGCCAATGTGCAACTGATTGCAGCACGTGAAAACACCGTGCTCACCTTGCAAGAGGCATTAAAGAGCGACAAGAATATTGCTGTATTTACACAGCTTGCTGACTCCGATGTACGTCCTACTAAAGATGAGTTAGGCCGTGTGGGTGTAGTTGCTAAGGTTTTAAGCGCCGCTTACAACGACAAAGAACAGTACCGTGCCACTATTCGTGGTTACGAGCGTGTTGTGATCTCTCGTATTATCGATGATCCAGCCGATCAAGTACGCCATGTTGAGGTCGAGTTCTTAAAGGAAGTTGAGGTAGACCCTGTTATCGAGAAGCGTTACATCGACGCTTTAAGAAACGCCTTAGACAATGCTCTTGAGGTGCAAAAGCACGGTGGCCGCAATATCATCGAGAAGAACATTCCATCTGAGTTAATTGTCGCCGTACGTGAGCTTGCTGTATTAGGTCAGCTTGCTGATGGTTTAGCTCAGATCTTAAATCTGCCATTCTTCGACAAGAAGTACATCTTAGAGACCTTAAATCCAGTTGCTCGTGCTAAGGCAGTGATCGCTTTCTTAAACAACTTCTCCTACAAGGCTGAAGTAGATAAGAAGATCGCTGAAGATGCTCGTGCTGCTATGGATCGATCACAGCGTGACTTCTACTTAAATGAGCAGCTCAAGGCTATTAAGCGTGAGCTTAACATTCAGGTAGATGACAGCAATGATCTTGAAGAGTACCGCAATAAGGTTGCTAATTTAGATGCTCCTGTAGAGGTTATTAACCGTCTGCAAAAGGAAATCTCTCGTCTTGCCATCATGCCGCTTAACACTGGCGAAAACTCCATGGTGCGCAACTATATTGATACCTTGCTCTCCATACCTTGGTCTAAGAGCACCGAAATCAATAAGGAGCTTGCTAAGGCACGTGATGTTTTAGAGCAAGAGCACTATGGTCTTAAGAAAGTTAAAGACCGTATCTTAGAGTTCCTTGCAGTACAAAGCCGTCGTGAGCAGACTGACACCCATGGTCAGATCTTATGCTTAATGGGCCCTCCAGGTATCGGTAAGACTTCTTTAGCTGCCTCCATTGCTAAAGCAACTGGTCGTAAGTATGTACGTGTTGCTCTTGGTGGTATGTATGATGAGTCTGAGATTCGAGGTCACCGTCGTACTTACATCGGTGCTATGCCTGGCCGTATTATTCAGGGCATGATCAAGTGCGAGGTGAATAACCCACTGTTCTTGCTCGATGAGATCGATAAGATTTCAACTAATACTTACCATGGCGACATCTCTGCAGCCTTACTTGAAGTATTAGACCCAGAGCAGAACTCCACCTTCTCAGATAACTACGTTGACCTTGAGTACGATTTATCTAAGGTGCTGTTTATTGCAACTGCTAACAGCTACAACATCCCTCCTGCATTGTCTGATCGTATGGAGATCATTGATCTGTCTTCATACACTGCAGATGAGAAGTTCCATATTGCTCGCGAGCACTTACTGCCAAAGCAGCTGCGCAGAAATGGCTTAAGCGAGGATGAGTTTGATATCTCTGATGCAGGCTTAAAGCAGCTGATCGTGCACTACACTATGGAAGCTGGTGTTCGTGCTTTAGAGCGCATCATCGCAGAGCTGTGCCGTAAGGTAGTTAAGGAGCTGATGCTTAACCCTCCTAAGACTCCTAAAAAGACTGTTTTAGGCGTTAAGGAGATTGAAAAGCTCATTGGCCCTAAGCGCTACGACTACACCTCTAAGCTTAAGGACAATCGTGTTGGCGTCGTCAACGGTCTGTCAGTAAGTTCAGTTGGTGGCGATATGCTGCAAGTTGAAGTTATTGCTAACGAGGGTAAGGGTACGCACCTGCTCACTGGTCAGCTTGGCTCAGTGATGAAGGAGTCTGTCTTTGCTGCTATTGCTTGGGTTCGCTCCCATGCTCGTGAGTTCTCCTTAGCTCCAGACTTCTATCAAAGTGTTGACCTTAACGTCCACTTCCCTGAGGGTGCTATCAAGAAAGATGGTCCATCAGCAGGTAGTGCTACCACCACCGCTATTGTGTCTGCTTTAACTGGCAACCCAGTGCGCTCTGATGTGGCTATGACTGGTGAAATCACACTGCGTGGTGACGTGCTGGCCATCGGTGGTCTTAAGGAGAAGCTCCTTGCTGCACTGCGTGGTGGTGTGAAGACTGTATGTATTCCATTTGATAACAAGAAAGATCTGTGGGATATCCCTGAGAACGTAACTAAGGGTCTTAAGATCGTTCCAGTTAAGACTATCGACGAAGTGCTCGATATTGCCCTGGAGAGCAATCCACGTAAGTTCAAGCCAACTACTCCAGAGGATTGGACCTTAAGTGGCTATGAAAAGCGTGAGGCACAACGTAAATTGCGTGCCGAGGCTGAAGAGCGCAAGTACGCTATGGAGATCAAAGACTCCTCCGAGATCGCTGTTGGTGAAATTCACAACAACAAGGACGAAGAGGAAACTCCAAAGCCAACTCGCCGCCGTCGTCGCGACGATGCCCAAAAGCGTCTTGAGATCGTGCAGTAATTTACGCACACAAGCCAAGTTCTTTTGAACTTGGCCAAGACCCATTAAGTACCAAAGAGCAATTAACAGCAATGCTCCACGCTATGCAAGAGCATTGCTATGAGAGCTTAAAAGCAATGCCAAGCCTTGCTTGAGCAATGCTAAGAGAGCTTAAAAGCAATGCCAAGCCTCGCTTGAGAAACACTACAAGCAAGGCTAGAGCAATTAACAGCATTGCTCTAAAGCTTAGTGGGCACAATGAAAGAAGGCAGCGTCAGCTGCCTTTTTTCATCGTGATATAAAAGTTTCGCGCAAGATTCTTGCGTTTTAGGCTATAACGTTTAGTGTAAGTAATATCTTGAGTAGTTGAGGATATAAGCAGTATGTTGGATAAAAGTGTTGTCGCAAAAGCACGTCAAATGTACCAATCTGGATATTATACTTACGCTCAAATTGCCGAGACTCTTGATATCTCACGCAGCAGCGTCTACTCCTGTTGCAAGGATCTAGTAAAGAAAAAAGGACGTAATAGCAAAGAAAGCAGCGGCTCTACAACTGTGGTTGCAGTCCATGAGCAATCTTCTGATGATAATGCTCATGAAATTACTAACACTTGTGCATCTGTTGCTACCATTGCTAAGAATGCGCCCAACGCAAATAGTACAGCTAACAGTGATTGCCAAGATGACGTGTCTCAAGCTAGCACTAAAGATGAGAGCTCTATTTTAGAGCTTACGCCGTCATCAACGGTAGCATCAAAAGCATCATCAAATTCATCTTCAAATCCACCATCAAAAGCCTCATCAAATCCATCATTTGCGCCATCTGTTAATTCAGACAGTGAAGAGGTAGGTATTAAGTTTGGATCTTATGCGCTCATAAGCAAAGCTATATACGACCTTAGGTTTGACAAAACGTTAAAGAGCGCCATCAAGCTTGCTCATCTTGAGGGCAAGGTGCATGTGGACACTCTTATTGATTTAGCTTGCTACAGTCTCTTTACTGCTGATGGAAAGGCTCTTAGCTTAGAGCAATATGCCGCTGACCACTGCTTATTTAACCAGGCGCAAAAATTTCCTGGAGAAAAGGACTTAGCACAACTGCTTGATGGCCCTTTATTTAATCTGCAGCATGCCTTAGGCGAAACACTCTTTAAGACATTTGAAAAATCAGATGAGCTGATAATTACATACGATTTATCAGATAGCTTACAGACCTCTGGCAACCTCAACATTATCAATGGCAGATCGTTTCGTTCAGTCTCTACTGTAGATGGTTTGTGTGTGGCTCAGGCTCGCAGGGCTTATGATGGCATGCCTTTTACCTTTGAGCTTATCAAAGAGTCATTGCCAAGCTTAAAAAGCCTAAGTGAGTTTGACAACACGCTTCCTGATGACACTGATGACAGGCATACCGTCTTTTTAGATAAGGGTACATTCACAGACAGCTTCATTAATGACCTTGAGCACCGTGGTTTCAATGTAGTCTTATATTGCGATGGCAGAAGTGCAGTTATCACTAAGCTTGTTAATGAGCATGGAATGGAACTATCAAGCTCTGTTCAAATGCTTAGTGAAAAAGCACCATTAATTTCAGGAAAGACCATCAAGGGTAAGTTTTTAGGCAAAGAGCGTTACATGCACTTTTTCTATGATAGAGGTGCTATCACTCCGTCTATAAGCTTTAATAATCAGGTAAAAGTGAAGAGTGGCAATCAAATTAATGATGAGCTTAAAGATAAGTTACATGCTTTTAGCTGCATTGCTACCACTGAACTAATGGATGCTGCTCAAGCCTACGATCGCTATAGCGCACTGACTAAAACTCAAAGTTTGTTAAAAGTACCAAGCAACATCATTAAGCAAAGCCTGCGCTACAACGACATTGCTCAGTCTCTAGTTGGTTCATGTGTAGTGCGCTTCATTAGCTCCGTATTGCAAGCTTATATCAATAGCAAGCTAGCTCTTGATCCTGATAAAACCGATAAGCATGAGCAAAGCTTAAGTGCACTTTCAGCTTTAGAGCACTTAGACAAGATTAGGCTCATTAGTGGAGGCGATTTAGTACCATTAAAGCTAATTACACCGTTCGACCAACACTCACAGAACATCCTCAAGTGCTTTGATATTGATCCTACATTTGTTGCTAATTTGGCAGACTCGCTCTGCAATCAAGCAGACTAAGACTTGGAACAAAAAACGACTTTGACACTCTAACAATGCTATCTACCAAGCATTAAGCCTAGGCACTAACCGTGGTCTCACGATACCGTCTGCATCGACAGCGCAAGGAACTAACCGTAGCTCTCACGATACCGTCTGCATCGACAGCACAAGGTACTAACCGTGGCACTCACGATGCCGTCTCTAAGAGAGCAGAAGGTACTAACCGTGGCTCTTACGATACCGTCTGCTAAGACAGCGCAAGGTACTAGAGGCGGCCTAAGAGCTATCTATGAAGCATATAGTGATAGGTAGCGGTGTTGTTGGAACTCTATGCCTTGCACTCAGAGGCCAACTCGTAGCTGCTAAGTGTGTTTAAGAGCTCATCCATCTCACTTACAGTTGTTCTATGTTTGTTCTTTTTACTTATGTGTGAAGTATTATTAACATTTTGTAGCGCTGTTAAGATAGCCGCACAGATGCTGTCCGTCTCAAATGAACCCTCGCTGTGTACGGGGGCCTTGAGTGCATTAGCTTGATCTTTAACAAGCTTTTCAAATTTGAGCTCTAATGGACTTTTTTCCCTGAGCGCTTCTAAGTAGTTCCTGTTGCGTAAAATATGGCCTTTGGCAAAACGAGACCACTCAGGACCTAGCTTTTTTAATGTGTCTTTAGCCTCATCATAAATATAGTTAAGTTGGAGATCATCATCAGCTATATCGCTTAACAGCTCATCATCCTCTGCCTCTCTTCGCTCGATTATTGCTAGCTTTAAGGCAACTTTTACTGAGCTAAGGCAGCATGCCATGGCAGCAAGTGTAGTTACATACGGGCTAACAGCAAAACCATCGTTCTTAAAGTTACGTAGAGTAATTTTGGTGTCAGTATTGATCTCAATGTGATGACCTAAAGCGATTAAGGTCATCAATAGCACATTAGATAAGAAGACAAAGCCTTTAGTAGCGCTCTCACAATTTGAGTAGTATGCTGGCAGTTTGAGTTTAGTAGATGCTAAGTCATGCCAACGTTTTTGGAACTTGTCAAAGTTGAGCATGAGTGGATAGAGTGCTTCTAAAGTCAGAGGATTATCTAACTTAGATTGAGCTACAACAAAAGCAGTCTCAGATATAGATAATCTCTTTATTTCATCATCATTAATGGCAAATTGTATATTAAGACTCCATGTGCCGTGCTCATTTTGATAGATCTTGGGATCTCCACCATCTTTGGCCATAGCATGACAGTACTTCAGTTGTCCTAATAAATCCTTTAGATGCCTGTAGGCATAAAGTTCGCTCTCATGGCTATTGTATTTGCTGATGTATTGTTGAAATATGACAATCTCACTGCGCGCTTTATCTAAAACTCTTTCACAGTACTGAACAGCAAGCGTTTTGTCAGCCAGAACTGATAAATCTAGAGCACTATCCTCGTCCTCATCATCATAATAATGATCATAATCAAACCAAGACTTCTTTTTAGTCGGCAGTGTTCTTCTATAGGTAGAATGAAATCCATAAGCTACCTCTTTGCCCTGCTTATCTTTGACAGGTTGAAAGTATTTAGTATCAACATGCACAAGATCGAGGTGTAAGGGGCTAGTTTTTTGCATCCTGCAAATGAGGTTAAGACCTTCACTGTTGATGTTTTCAATTAACGCATTAGAGATAAGCTGGCCATCAATAATGACGTTCTGAATGTCAGGATATTGTTCTAACACACGACGCAGGTGATTCCAGACAAATACTTTTATCTCAGTGCGATTACGCGGTGTAGAAGTAGATACATCGTAGGCTAAAGGTATTCCGGTAGCTGCATCACAGATAAACTCGTAGCTTTCATCATCATCATAGTCAACACTAAACAGTCTACGTGGTACGGTAACAATAAAGACAGATGTGACTTTGTGATTAGGTGCAATACTGGCGATTATTTGATTGGACAGAGCAGTGTACAGACCATCAAGATCCTTATGCTCACCAAGCTCAGCAAATGCTAGAGAACTAGTGCACTCATTGAATAAGAGATAGTCTTGAGCGCGATTAAGCTTGATAAGGGCAGGGTAAAAGATATTTAAGCGCGGGCTTGATAACTCCTTAGGATATGACTTGCACTGTTCATGCATGGCGCTGTACATGTCAAAAAGAGCTTTGGCAATCAAGGCATCAGTGTTAAGTCCAACAATTTGTTTTTGGCCAACGATATCCACTAATTTCTTGATAATCCCAAAGCGGTCAAGAGCGCCACTAAGTAGAGTTAAGAAGTCTAAATCGTACTCTTTATTAAGCGCACTTTTGTCCAAAGTAATGAACTTGTATAGATCTTGAACACGGACAAAGGCATTCTTATCGCAATAATAGCTTCTGTTGTAGAAACCTGATCTAGTTAGATCAGATTCGCTAAGCCCCATAGTGACAAAGCTTTCAAGCATGCAAAGATTGTAGATGTCGCGAATAGCGACTTTTTCTTTAAGGGAGCTTAATTTAAACTTGCTGTAGTCTTTGCCAACAGTGCTTGCAAATTGAGCAAACAAGGGAAATTTAAAGCTGCTTAAAAGCTCAACCAGATCATTGTCTAAAAGAACTTCATCACTGACCACTTTAGCCATTTAATCTTTAGCCCCACAAATTGTTCCTGAACACTAGCCTATCTAATCTACCATCATAGGCCTTAGTTAGCACTTGTTTACGCGCAATAAGCTTGTTTTATTGCAACTACAGCTTGTGCGCAAAATGTTTACGACTTTGCATACAAGGATCCCTTTAACCCATGGATATGTGTGCATGCCAAGCTTGTGAATTGATGTAGCTTAGCTAAACTATTTAGCATGGGATGACTCATCATAGCCATCTTCTAGCTTATCTGTAGCATTAATGGGCAGATCGTTTTCATACTCTATTGATGCTGCCGATAGTCTAGATAAAAGCTTAGAGACCATATTGTTAAGCTCTATCTCGCTTACACCAAAATAGCTGAAAATCTGCATGGTTGTTCGCGATAAGCCATTTTGAAGAGTGTATCTGCCATCTGGTTTAAGAGAAATAGCTTTGACTCTATCAAGAACAATTAAAGTATCAGGAACGTTATGTACAACCATGCAACCTTTCACTCTGATAGATGCATCTTTAATAAGAGAGTAGAGTCTAGATCGTGCGATAAGAGCGATAAACTCGATAAACATCTTGGTTCTAAGCGCTTGAGTAGAGTGAACAACTGAGCTGTCTGAGCTTAAAAATGCCTTATCATCACAGAAGATTTTTTCAGAGCTATCACGTTTCTTGTATAGCAGGTAAGCCTCTTGTGCTGTCATCTTTTCAGATGTGATGATCGTGAAGTAACCTGCTCTTTTAAGCTCTGCTGTAATTGCGTCGTATTTGCGCTCGAAGAAGATTAGCTTGCCTGACTTATCTTTTTGTAGATCAAAATAAGGGTCAAAATCCTTGGTTGAGTCTAGGATTTTTCCTTTACATCTTCTTAGATGGACCTCTAGGTCTTCAATCTGCTTAGATAGCTTGTCACTTTCAGTATGAAGCTTTTGCGTTGAGCAGTAGACATGAAAGTATCGATCTTTACCAGCAAATTCTCTTTTCTCTGTGCATCCATACACTCCTGATGTTGTCTTAATAAGATACTTATGATCCATCTCAAAGCTGCCTCTGAGCTTATCGATGATTTCGCCTACAAGCTTCTTATTTCCTTTGACCATGAGGATAAAGTTGCACTTTGACTCATCAATGTATCGTATGTTGCCATCAAAGAAGAAACCTCTGTCTAATATGAAAGTTATCTTCTGATAGCCAAATTCATTTGCCTTGTTTACTAGCTGTTCAAGCTGTGAAACGTCAGGTATTGAGCCTTGATAACCATCGTAGAAGAGTGGCAGCATCTTATGAGCATCAAGTCCGATACCATAGTTCCCAATTGGGCTGTCAGCATTTGCTTTGGCATGACCAAACTCTAAGAAATCAATGTCACCAGCTTGGCAATTCTTATTTGAAGCGTCATATAAGATGAAAATCTCAGCACCATTCTTGTTCTGAGCGTTCCAATCAACTATGTAGTTATATATCTGATCTTGTGAGGTATCTGATAAGAAACGACTGATAGTTTCGTCACTGACAATATGCTGATCCTCTCTAAATAGAGGGTGGGTGCGAGCATAGTCCTTAAAATGACATAAAGCCTTGTCCTCACAGATCATCATGAATGTGGCCAAATCAAGGACTAATGCAGACTTATCTAAGAAATGCTTTTGAAGAAGTGAGACTATTCCAAGCTCATGGAATACACGCTGTATTAGCAAGAAAGCACCAATATATTGACTCATGCTGCGAGAGGGGTGCTGTTCTTTAACTATGACATCAGGGAACTTCTCGTAAAAGTTATTGTTTGGATACATCTTGCCAGAATCGTCAGCACAGACTTTACCAATGGCTAAACGTACTGGAACACTGTACTTCTTTTCCTTGTTGTACTTATCGCCAACGTGCGCGTATACGTATTGGCTACCCTGAGCATTAGCCTTGGATAGGTAGTAGCGACAAGGAATATCTGAAAGATTGACGGTTGACTTGTACAGCATAAAAATCACCGCAAGTATGTAGTCGTATGATACAGCTCGATAATGAGGTAAAAGAAAGCACAAAATGGGCTAAATCATTAAAGAAATGAAGGCTTTGGTATTCTTTGAGCTATAAAAGTGAGTCAAAGCGCCATTTGTCTGCCTTGAGCATTAAAATGACGCAAACTTAAGCTTATTAGCATGCTCATGATGCACTCTGACATTCATATTAATGTGGAGTGAGCCATAAGATAGGGTGATTAGATCAAAATAGCACTGTGCCGACGCAAGATGTACCTTAGCAAGATGTACTTTAGCAAGATGTACCTTGCGCCGTTGCATATTTAGCTCATGACACAATGCTAATCTAAGAGGCTTTAGCTACGTGCTTTATCTAGCTCAGATTGCATTGAGGCAGTTTGATAATCGTCGTAATCAGGCTGTCTTATGGAAGGAATGCCCATAGAGCATCCAATCCATTCGTCTTTAGAGTAACTGCATACTCGAATAACTTCACCGCTTAGGAAGCGCTCCCATTCATAGCCTAGGTTTTGAAGCAGGTGAACAGCGTCTAAATCGAAAATATCAACATCAAAGCCATCACAGGTCTTTTCAATACTCATGGAATCGAAATCGCTTAACGGATCTATTTCCAATGTAATATCGTCTCTGTCGAAACTTACTTCTAAGCCTTCTTCCAGTTCAAACATATTGATGTATTTGTAGAGAGTTGGCGCAATAGACATGATCTTTGCTGACTTAGTTTCTTCTGCAACAGTATCATTCATGAGCGCTTTAACATGCTTGTCAAGGACAGTACAAATAGCCATCATTAAATCGCTTACCAAGAATAAGCCAGCTTTAATGTCTTCATCGCGCATGGCGCAATCAGGCACAATTGCAGTGAAAGGTTTTAGCTTGCTCCAAAGTTCCTCATTTTGACGAGTTTCTTCGCACATATGGTAAAGCAACGAGACCTTACATCCTACAAGATTATTGTAGAGGCTAAAAGCATATGCACTGTTTCTCATTGCCAAGCTTTCTTCAGAAGAATTATCTACGCCAAAAAAGCTGACTTCCACTTTGCCATCGTCGAGATCTAAATAAGCAATTTTATTAATATCAACCGAAACTAGCTTAAATGTAGACTCATGTGCTTTTATGGCATTTTGGGCTTCAAGCTGAGATTTAAATGGTTTATGAGTAAAGTATTCAATTAGACTAGTTCTTAGATTGCGTATAGCTTGCTCGGTTTTTAGCTGTGCTTCATAGGAATCTTTCCTCATGATTGTTCCATAGCGTATTAAACCATCTAAGCCTTCTACTTGCTCAGGTTTCTCGCTCATTTGTATTGCAATGGCATCATCAGGTTTTCCGGATATTATGTCGACGAGTTTATCTGAATAGGAGTTTTTAATTGAAGCCGCTTTCTGCGCATCCTCGATATAGGAAAAGACTTGCAGTCCTGCATTTTTGCAACCTTCTAAAAGACTAGGGGTTGCATATTTATCATTAACAGCAATAGTGTTGACTGTTGGGTAATGTTTTCTAAGTAAAGCTAAGTTTTCGACAGCTAAGTCTACAACGGCTGATTTCTTGGTAGAGTTTCCTTTAGAGCGGCAAATTAAGACAGGTACTCCTGTCCATATATCGCAAAAGCAGATGAGCTTATTATTAAGATCTGCGCACTCTTCTACCTTCATGCTTGCATTGATATGAGCAAACTTGATGAAGTTTCTTGGTATTTGTATGAGCTGTACTGCTGTTAGATTAAAACCTGGAGTAAAATAGAACTTAAAAAGGTTATTGATTACGTCAGTATAGATGCTCTGATGGTTCTTGTATTGACCAAGTTTTTTAGCACCTAAAATACCAGTGTATTCGTTGAGATAAAGTTGTGCAGAGCTTTCTTCAAAGTCTGTAAATAGCGATGCAGCATACAGATTGTTGTAATTGTGACGCTCTAGTTGTAAGTACTGCGTATTCTTGTTCATGTCACGGAACATGTCGATGAACAACTTGCCAACTAAGAGCTCATTGCTGACAAGTCCTTTGAACTTTTCGTTGCCGATATGCTTAACAATAGTTGATAACACACCAATTTTTTCTAGTGCACCAGCAATAATAGGTGCTGCGCCTAAATTAAACTGCTCAGGATCATCAATACGCTTGATGCCTAGGATATCGGCAACCTTTTTTTGATATGAGTCTGAGTCGGTTAAAGATGCACGAGTTTGTAGCTCTTCATCGCTATAACCTGCAGCTTTAGCTGTTTCTTCTTTCAAAGAATTTTCTGGTGAATAAGTCTGATAGTCAGCTATTTTCTCAAGACCAGTTAAATATTTAGTTTTGCTCTCTTCTATAAATGCACGAAGACTGTGTGCATGATTGATTGAGCCCTCTGATGGGCCTAGACCAAGATCTATTCCTGCATTATTCATCAGCTGAGCAACCACATCATAAATATCAGCTTGCCCTGACTCAAGTTGATGTTTCATTTGATATAGCGACTGTAATAAATCACCATCGTCGCTATCTTGCTTGTATGGTTGATAGCGGATATTACTCTTATCTTTTCTTGAAAACTTTGGCAAATCACCAGATTGGCGCAGTTTTTTAGTGCGAGACTTTTTGCCCATTATTAATCCTCTAAAGTAAAGTGCACGATCTGTGCTTTGCCGTCTGCATATATACAGGTGTAAGCAAATTAACTAAGCTTCGTGAAAGTAAAGTGTTGGTAAATTGATTAACTGTCAAAGCTTGCATGAATGCTGATCATTGTTGCTTAATCGTCATACTCTCTCAAGATACCATACTTTACCTAAGCTTTTGAGCTGACGCTAGGTATTATTGCGGCTAAGCAAAAAGAATATCTTTGAACATAAATCATTTTGCATATGTAGCGCCCATTAGCGACTTTAAAGCAATAGGCGGAGAGTATTTCCATGCGACATTATGGGCCGTTCTTAAGTTGAAGCTGCATGGCCTGAGACACAAGCATTGTCACGATTGAACAAAGGTGAATACGCAAGCAGCGCCACGATTTTTATCAAAAGAGACTATGCGCAAAACCAAAAGCATTAGCCATAACTAAAAGAACACGACATGCATATGCTGCTCTAATGAGCAAAGCTCTCAATGCAGATACAAAAGTCTTGATCAACGTAAGACATTTCAGTGCTAATTGTTGAGTTTTTCAGCACTAACAGCTAATAATCTGAGCAGTGCCTGTATGAGCATGGCTCTAAGATTGGTTGTGATGTAGCTGTAAGCTCACGCAGCAAAATAATCAAAGACTTTAACATCATCGGCTTGAGGCAAGTGGCGTTGTGCAAGCTCAGTGTTGCTAATCATGATTGAGATTAGTACAGATCAGAAAAGATAGGGATTAGTTATGGCCTACCAAAAGTTCTGTTTCGTTGTGCCAGTTTGTCGAAATAGCAATAATGTAGCTACTTTGCTTGGGGCTATCAGGCAATATAACTTCCCTGTAATTTTGGTAGATGATGGTAACTCCGAGCAAGAGCGTGCTGCTATTAAAGCCGCTTGCGACGACTATTACTCAAATACTGCCAAGGCAAGTGCAGCTACCGCAAAGCTTAGTGCAACAAGCGCAAAGCTTAGTGGAGATAATGCGCAGGCTAGTGCAGCGCCAACACATGCAAAAGTAGAGGACGATGCTGCAGGTGCAAATGCACAAGCGGTTGACTGGAGTGTACTTGGGCGCAATGCAAAAGCTAAAGTGCACTTGGTATCTTACCCTGAGCAACAGGGCAGAGGTTATGCTATTGCACAGGGCCTTTTCTATGCATTAGAGCAAGGCTATACCCATGCAATTGAGTTAGATGCCGATTTGCGCTATGACTTTGAGGATATTAAGGCCTTGATTTTAAGGTCACTGCGCTTCCCTCCGTTTGTAATCTCTGGCGATCCTCAATATGATAAGAATATCCCGCTATCACGAATCGTAGGCAGTAAACTCCATAACTTTATGGCGGCCTTTGAGACTTTAACCTTAGCTGTAAAGGACTGTACTTGCTCCTTTAGAGTCTATCCGGTCGCAAGCACAGTCGCTTGTCTTAAGGAGGATGGCTTTAGGACTAGAGTTGGCTTTGATATTGATATTTTGATAAAACTCTACCGTCGAGGCCTAATCATCGACTATATCGATACTAAAGTTAAATACATAGCCAATGCAGAGGTAAGCAGCACGCTATCAGACAAGCTTGCATTGATCATGATGCATACTGTGTTTATGCTGAATCTGCCACTACACTTTAAAGGCATTTTGTACCACAAGCAAAAACCATCGAGAATCAATTCCGAAGAAACGGATGCTATGTTGCTAGCAAAACTTATCGATGAGCCAACATCCATCTCACCTGAGGCCTTAGGCGTCGATGCTATCTCAGGTGCTAGCGGCATCCCATACTATAGTCCTGAGAGTAGTCGCCACAGCTCAGATAGCCAAGAGAGCAAGAATGAGAACTCAACTAAACACGAGGCTAAGATTCCACTTGCAGAGGGCGGTTTTGCCTCTCTCATGGCTGCAAGCTTTTCTGATCGTGATGATCCATACGGCTACAAAGCACACGAAGATAAAGCATCTAGCCATAAGACGGCATCAGCCGATAAAAAGGCATCAGATTAGATATAGTATCATCCTAGATTAGATAACAGCCTCAAACTCGCTTTCCTCAGCGGATGATAAAGACAAGTAAGCTACCTCAAGATCGGGGCTGTTATCGAGACTTCTACCTCTTACCTCAAGGCTATTATGCTGGTGCAAAGAGCAAAAATGCTAATGCTAGGCACAGTAAGGTGGTATATTCTAGAGAAGGCTTGGGGGTAATAATTGCACTCACGTATGGTTTGGCTGTAAGGATCAGGGCAAGATTATGTACGATCAAAGTGTCGTTCTAAAAGCACGTGAAATGCGCAAGGCTGGAGCATCATTCGGTCAAATTGCTAAGGCTCTTGGTATGGCCAATAGTACTGCTCAAGCTATGTGCAGAGGTGAGCTACTTAATAGCACAGAGGCACGTAAGCCGCGTAAAAAGCCTAGGGTTATTGTGCCTATGCACGATCACACTGTGGTGCTCAAAGCTCGAGAGTTGCGCAAGCAGGGACTTAAATTCTCTGATATTGGTGAGGCTTTAGGCATCTCACGTAGTACAGCATATACCTTTTGCCAAGAAGGCTTTGTTCGCGGCAGCAAAAAGGGTGAAGGCACTACTGCAGCTCAGATCGCAGCCCAAAAGAAAGCTAAAAGTGCTAAAAAGACAGCTACAGAAGCGCAAAATACCGCATCAGGAGCCCAAGCTGCAGCAATAGCCGGTGCGCAAAATCAAGCTTCAATCGCCCAAGCTACTGCACTATCCTCTGCTCAAGATACAAGTGCTCAAACTGTTGCAACAGCAATATCAAAGACAAAGACGGCTAACACTCCTAGGATAGTAGCTGACACTATCTGGCCATCTCTTAATAGCGCTAATACCTTACCAAAATCAGTTAAGGATAGTAGCAATGCTCCGACTGTAATCAGTGAAAAAGTTGATGAGGCAAGGGAGCAACACGATCTGAAGTATGGCCCTCATGTGCTCATAGCTAAAGTGTTAGATGAGCTCAATCTTGAGAGTACTATTAAGAGAGCAATTAAACAAGCAGATGTGTCTGTAGAGATAAGCTATGAGGAGCTTATTGATCTTGCTGCTTATAGTTTGTTTACCGCGCAAGGCTGCGATTATAACTTTGATGAATATGCTCATGAGCATTATCTATTTTCTCAAGGCCTAGGGTGCGTAAAAAAGGAGCTAATTGCTAATTGGCTTAAAGATACGATTTTTGATCTAAAAGAGCCTCTATGTCAGCGTCTTACCACTGATCTTAAGAACTTGGATGAGTTAGTCATCACCGTTGATATGTCTGACTATACTCAGAGACCAGGAAATCTGAGCATCATTCAAAACGATAGTGACTATAGGCCAAATCGTAGAAACTCTATGCATGCACTTGTTGCAAGAAGAGCTTATGACGGCCTTCCAGTGCAATTAAACGTGTATCCGACATATCAGCCAACTTTGAAGTCCACACTTGATTTTGCCAAGAAGCTACCTGACTACGATTGCTCTAGACAGACAGTATTTATGGATAAAGGCGTCTATTATGCAAAGCACATTCAGGACTTAGAAGCAAATGGCTTTAATATAGTTTGCTACTGCGATGCACGCTCTAATGTGATTACTGATCTAATCAATAAGTATGGCGAGGATTTGCTTAGCTTAGAGGATCCATTAAGAGCAGATTTGCCACATATTCATGGCATTACTCGAGCCCAAGTTCTATTTGGTGATGTGCGTTTTTGCCATTTGTTTTTTGATGAGTCGATTAAAGCACCAGGCCTGATTGAAAAAGAACAAGCTGGTCTCATTAAGAACGCAAATATCATTGAATCGCTACAAGCATATCAGCATGGCTTTAGATGTATTATCACTGATAGCAGTATGGATTTTTTAACGGCGTTCGATAGCTACTACGGTCTTACAAAGACGCAAAATATCATTAAGCTGCCTAAATCATTGCTAAAGCAAAGTTTAAAATCTGGCATCATTCCAAAGGCTGTGATTGGCTCTTGTGTAGTACGCATGCTAAGTTCTTTGCTTGAAAGTTACATCAATAGCAAGCTTAAAATACAACGTTCTATCAAAGATCACACCGAGCAATGCTTAAATGCTACTAAAGCCCTTGAGCAGCTTGAGAGTATCAGGCTTGTTGGCGATGGCATACTAGAGCCATTTAAAGTAGATGCTCATTTAGATAGCCGTACTAAACACATCCTAAAGTGTTTTGATATCAGTGCACTCAAAGCCCCCGTTTTCTGATGCCCCATCTAACTATTATCGTGACTGATCAGCTTAATAGAAAGTTTGCCTGTGACAATGGGGCTCATTAGGCTAGAGCTTGATTTTTCATTGCGTTCACCATTGTATACGCTGCTATCATCTCATCAAATACACCTTGGCTTTAAGGTTTAGGAGGGCATGAATGCCTGTTCAACAAATAGTCATACAGATTGAAGATATCTTAAGGGATGTACAAAAAATTGCCCAAGCTAAAAGCTATCCAATGTCACCTGAGGCATTTGAAAAGCTTGCTGATGAGTATATGGCTGACGCTGAAAGACGCGAAGATGAGTGTGGTGTATATGTTGAGGGCGTGCTTTATAAGGCCAAAACAATCTATAGTATGCTATGCAATGATGACGTAACCTTAATTCATGCTGTATTAGAAGCGATTAATGCTCGTATCAAGGACTTAAGCAGCCCTGGTCGCGAAATCTACCCTTTGCATATCGTTCTAATGGTTATGTTCTTGGCCAGATGTAGGAACATGAAGACTTCATCAGAAATTGCAGATTTCTATAATGGGTACAATCTAATACTGCAGTTGCTCTTCCCTGGTATGCCATCCCCATCTAACTTCATATCAGAGGCAACTATACAAAACGTGCGTACTCTTGTCTCAGAGAAGGAGAGCAAACGTATTTTTAATGAGCTCTTTGGCGTAATCCATTTAGTCACAGCTAATTTAGCCGCCTTGAATAATGGCAAGCACAAAGATGGTCATGATAGTCTTTTTAAAACTATTGCTGGTGACGGCCAAGAGATGAATGGCGCTTTAGCAAAAGGCTCTAAAAGCAGTAGTACGAAAGATGCTATCGTCGTAAGTGTCTGTGATTGCTCTGCATCGACAGATCTAGATGGCAATAACACTGAAGAGTCAAAACACGAGTTAGACGCATTTATCGATATGGCTCAAACCATGGATTTGAGTGGCATGCTCGTTATGTGCGATGACTTCAAATCAACAGCAATGGTGACCGACTGCGTGACTGAGCGAGGTGGTTACTATTTGATGCCACTTAAGATCACCGATAGCGACAAAGAGCTTCGCTCTCATGTAGAGGCTATTTTTAGAGATCAGCATAATAAGACTATCAAGGTTAAAGATTCTTTCAAAGACAATGGTCGTACTGATAAGCTTACATTCGAGATTTTGCCTGCTGAAGAGTATCTTGATCCAAACATTAACAACCCGTACAAGGGTGTTAAAACATTGGTTAAATACACCGATGACAGTGAATTAAGCTACACTCAAACACGCTACTACATTGCAAGTATTCCGTTCGTATCTGGTAAAGACAGCCTGACCTTAAGACAGGTAAGACTTACCATCTTAGATCAGTGGTTTATTGATAGCTTCCACGATGTGTTGTTCACATCTAAGATGGAAAAAGACAGTTTGCAAGAAAGCCTATCTGATGCCATGTCTTTAGAGGCATCTATGAACCGGACTGCGTTGAATATCATTAACGCTGAAAGAGACAGAATGTCTCTTGCAAGGGGCAAAAAGACTCCTATATCTTTCAACGAGACGATGCGTAGGATGGTTGATTTTCCTCTAGATATCCTCTTTACCACTGTATTTTGTACATACATGGCGAAAGATCCACAATATATCCAAGACTAATTTCTAAAGAACATTTTGGCGCAAAGAGCAGATTAGGGTGTGCTCTCTATCATTTCATTTGCTTGCCGTATTAGTCAGCAGAATCACTCATATAAAATGTTGACTAAATACTTTTTTAGTCTAGAATTGAAAGGTACATGTATTTCATATACGTATCTCGTGTATGTATCTATGAAGGCATAATGTATTACTTACTCTGTTCAAGTTATACAAATTGCATAACATAATTCTCTAAGATACTAAACCTAATCATTACTAAACAATGCATGATTCTGTTTTATGAATTTATTAGTGTGGTTTAGTGTATGGCCTAAAGATACAGGTTTTGCAATGAGAGTCATTTCTTTTAGCTAGTATATTGGTGAAAAGATGAATCATAATTTTAAAAAGACCGGAGCGATTGCTGCTTCATTTGTAGCTTTATCTTTAATTACAACTGGCTGTATGACCAATACTCATGCTGTCAAGGAAGAGAAGATTACTGTTGCAAAAGCTCAAACCGAAATTAAAAAGGGTATGTCTAGCGCTGAAGTGGTTGAGGTTTTAGGTAGCCCAAATATGGTGTCTACAGATACTCAAGGACGTGAGGTTTGGGTATATGACAAGATCTCAACTAACTACAATTCATCCTCTGCTTCAGGTAGCTTATTAGGTCTCTTGTTTGGTGGCAGCGGTGGAGGTTTAGGTGGCGCTAGCGCAAGCACTGCGTCAGCATCAACCAGTCAAAGAACTCTTACCATTGTGGTTAAGTTTGACGATGACAGTAAGGTTCGTGATGTTTCTTATCGTGCCTCCTCATTCTAAATTTCAATCAATCAGTTAATCAAACAAACATTTATGAAGAAGATCTATATAATGATCATGGCTCTTGCCATGACATTCATCCTAAATGGATGCGCCTCTCCAGATTACTCACAGTACTACAAACTTTCTCCAGAACATCTTCAAGTTAGACAAGTACAAACACGTATCTATGAAACTAATGATGAAGAACAATTATTAACTGCATCTACTCATGTGCTACAGGACCTCGGTTATATCGTAGAAAAGACTGATTTTGATTTAGGATTTTTGACCTGCTATAAGGATCGTGAGGCTATTGAAGCTGATCAAGTAGTTGGCCGTTTCCTCGTTGCTTTATTAGCTGGTGTAGATATCGGCAATGATGTTGCTCAACGCATTAAAGTGACTTTAGTCATTTCATCTATTAAAGATAATCCTAATAAGAAAGTAGTACGTGTCTCTTTTGTTCGTGCAGTAACAAATACACATAATGTTACCCGTTATGAGCTTATCTTAGAGCCAGCTATTTATCAGGATTTCTTCAACAAGTTAAGTCAATCAGTGTTCTTAACTGCTGAAAAGATTTAATCATTAATTAGCCTATTACAAAATAGATCAATTAACAGAGGCGGATTTTTCCGATTAAAAGATAATGAAAATGAATAAGTTAGCAGTTGCTCTTGCGTTGGCTTTTTGTGCATCAGTTACAGGCTGTAATTCTTTAAGCGAAGCTGTGATTGGTGATGGTAGTGAAACTCAGGTACAGATTCGCAGCTACCAAACTAAAATCTTTGAGTCACCAGATGTAGAGACTGCAATTAAGGCCGTAATTGCTACTATGCAAGATATTGGCTTTGTCATTGATAATGCTGATTTACGCGTAGGCACTGTAACTGGCACTTCATTCCACAATGCATCTCGCCTATCAGTCACCGTCAGAAAGTTTGGCGATAATCAAGTTCAAGTTCGTGCGAATGCTCAATCTGGACTTGAAACCATTAAGGATCCAATAGCTTACCAAAACTTTTTTAACTCATTGTCTAAGTCACTATTCTTGATTGGCGAAGAAGTTAACTAGTCTGTTGCAATTTTAAGCTTTCCTTTACCAATACTATATGGCTTAGCTAGGGTCTACACTAATAAGCTAAGCCATTGTCAAATCTCCCCCTGTCCTATCCATTCTCATCTTGTCTTTGGATTATTAAAGTAACTCCAATTTTAATTTCTATTTGTTAAAACCGCTCAGATATATATATCTTTTGCTTAATAACACATAAGGAATCGGTATGATCAAACAAGCATTTTTCTTAGGTCTTGCTATTCTTACAATGACATTTGCTCTGAACGCTCAGGCAAAAGACGTGTATGTTAACGGCTATACTCGCTCTGACGGCACTCAAGTACGTGGCCACTATCGTTCTGCGCCTGATCATAGCTATGATAACAATTGGTCTACTGAGGGCAACACCAACCCATATACT
>NZ_CABTML010000056.1:0-29043 GCF_902485895.1 uncultured Anaerobiospirillum sp.
GCCTGCCGCCAGCGTTCAATCTGAGCCATGATCAAACTCTTCACTTTAATGATTCGTTTGAAGTTGTAGCTTTAAACTAAGCTACTAAGTATGTGGCTAAACTCAAAGTCCTTAACTAAGAACTCACACAGATTGTCTGTACTTATCAATTTTCAAAGAACTACAAAGCGCTTGGCTTTGTTTTGCTGTTTGCTTAGTGCGTTACAGCGAGGACGTATTTTAATGATTTGAACTCACACGTCAACAGCTTTTTTAATCTTTTTTACAAAAACTTTATAAACTGCAAACACCAAACACACACTAAACCAGATAAACATCAGGTTTACAACATGTTAAAAGATCATAAAAAAAGCTTTAACTTTCTTGCATCTGCATGGCACATGCACCATAAACATACGGCTTTTGAGCCAAAATTGCTCTGATCTTCTGATCTTGAGATCGCTATTTTTTCTAAACCACTATCTACAGCCCTCAAAATATCTCTTTTCAATAGCACTCATCTAGTTAGTTATTTATGAAAAACTCATAAAGACCCATCTTTGAATCCTAAGCAAGGCTTGAGATCACCTATGAGTTACATATATTGGAGTTATTAGCTTTTACAAAGGAAAAGCTCTTGCAAAACTACTAACATGACCGATGTATGATATGCCTATTCGTATTCACATGCTGATAGGAAATTATTCATGTTGCGTAAGAGTTAATTGCTATTGCCATTCCTAACGATTCAAACGATCAGCAAGACCACTTTCACGCTCAACTGAATGCGAGATCGCATGACGTAGTGAGTTAAAGGAGCTAATAAGCTCTACGTTCTTCTTTGCTCGAGTAATGCCCGTATAGACTAGCTCTTTAGTTAGCACACGATTTGGTCTTCTTGAAAGCACAATACTGACCTTGTCATACTCAGAACCTTGAGACTTATGGATAGACATGGCATAGCCGCTGTCATACTCAGTAAGCAACATGGTTGAGATTACCGTAAATGGATTAACCTCTTGACCATTTTGACCTCCTGAAGCGATTGGCAAGAAGACTCTGAGCTTTCTCTCCTTGTAAGGGATTCTTCTTATATCAAAATCATCGCTCTTATCTAAACTTTGCTTGAGCAGATCTTGTTCATCAAAAGCAACAAAGCCTACATAGCCATTCACCAGATTCAAGATCGGATTGTTTTGCGTGATGATTACAATCTGTCCAGGGAAAAAGCTTCCTTGTGGATAAAAGCCTCTGGTCAAATACTTATGCTTGATCTCTTTTTCAATGGCATGGTTTAGGTTCTTATCGCCAAACTCTCCATTGTGGTTGGAGCACAAGATACGGAAGCGATCCATGAGTTTAAACAGATGCGCTCTTTTATGAGTATCTGTACTTACGATAAAGTCGTTTCTAGCAAGTTCTTGTAAGAAGGCTGAATAGTTATCATCACGATCAGGCGCAATACAGTCACTTGCAATCTCTTTGACAAAATCAGCTGGTGTTTTCTCTTTGTTGAACTTTGTATATGAGATAGCTGCTTTAGTGCCATTCTGTTGTGCTTTCTCTTGAGCCTTATTAAAAGTACCCAAGATTGCAAACATACGCTTAAGCACAGGATCATCTGTCGAAGATGATCTCTTATTGCTTTTGTCTAGATTACTAGCAGGCTCAGCTCGCTCAATCTTTTCGACAGCACTTTTCATGTACTCATCAATCAAGCCTATTTGCAATTGCTCGCTATTTTCAAGCTCGGTCTGCTTTGCATTATTAATAAGAGATGCCAGGGCTCCAATTTCAGGAACATCCTTAGATCGCCAGCTCTTACTTAATAAAGCTACATTGCCGGAGATCTTCTCTTTTAAGATCGCCTTTTTTGTATAGCCAGTTGCCTCAGTGATTATTGACATGACATTGTCATCAACACGATCACTCTTAGTGCTATCAAGACAAGTACACAACTCAGCTAACACAGCGCCCGCCTCTACTGATGCAAGCTGATCTTTGTCACCTAGCATAATGATGTGACAATCATCCTCAAGCGCACTCAATAGCTTTGAGAATAAAGCCATATCCAGCATGGACACTTCATCAACTACTAATACATCGCACTTGAGTCGGTTGTCTTTATTAAACCTTGCTCGTGAACTATTAGGAATAGTCTTAATCAAGCTATGTACAGTTACTGCAGTTGATGGGATATAGCCCATGATCTGCTCGATGCTCAGGCCAAACTCTTTAGCCATTAACTCTACAGATGCTTGAGTATTGGAATTACTTAACTGCCCAGCAATAGATTCACTCATACGTGCAGCAGCCTTACCAGTCGGTGCACACAGTTTAATATTGCGATTCTTCTCATCCATGCAGATAAGTAACAATAAGATTCGCAGCACTGTTGTAGTCTTTCCTGTACCTGGGCCGCCCGAGATCACTGTAAACTTCGACTGAGCTGATAGAGCTGCAGCGACCTCCTGCATGTTAACCTCAAGCTCACCGTCACTAGGCTCCTTAGGGAACAAAATCCTAATTGCCTTGATGAGCTTTTGCTTATCTTCATCACTCATAAGTGAGTTCTTTTTATTGCAAATGAAGTCAGCAATGCCGGTTTCGTAATTAAAGCTTCTACGCAGGTAGAGTCTGCCATTGTCATAGACTAATGGGGAGTTCTTCTCCTCTGCACTACCTACCGATAATGACTTTTTCATCAGCTCATTTAAAGTAGCAACTGACTTAGGGCAGTAAGCTTTAGCACTTGCAATCAAGAACTCTAGAGAATTGAGAACACCTTGGGTATCACTGAAGTTTTGGAGCTCATTGTATGTAAGCTGCCAATTAACTATGGCATCGAACACGCCATTTAACGAGCGTAGGTCGATACAGATATCACCCTCTTTAACCTTCTCAAAGAGAGCTAAGATGATAAGGTTGAACTGCTCTTGATCATACTTGTTAGCAAATGGGAAATGCTCTTGAAGATAGCTGATGCAAGCTGGCGCAATAGAATCAATTTTCGGGCAGCTACGCGCACGAACAAGTAAACTTCTTCCGCCATGAAAATCCATATCGAAAGCCAAAACTTCCTCAATGTACGGCTCTTTAGTGATCTCTACTGCATTGAAGAAATAAGCATCATCGTAGATCTCTTCAGGCTGATAGATCATTTTAGCCATTAAGATACGAGCATTCTCTAAGTACTCACTTGAGCTCTCCTGAGTAATGCTGATCTGTTCCTTGTGGCCATCAGGCAAAAGCTTACAACTTGTATATGATCTCTCAGCCTGCTTTTTTAACTGCAAGGCAGCCTCTTTAATGAGCTGCTCAGCTTCAATGCGTGCTTGGGTGATATCTACACTTTGCTTATAAGCTACTAACTCTTGGCTAGCCTTATCATCGTCATAGGACTGATATGGGTATTTCTCATCGATATGCTGATCAAAGTAGTCATCATCAAAGTCGTGCTCTGCAATAGGAGCAGAGTGCTCATCGTTAATACCACTAGCACTACTTGAGAAATCACCAAGCTTACTGTCATAGCAATCATCATCATTAAGCATACCGCTTGAGTAAACGAGCTTACCGGCATCCTTGTCGGTAGCTAAACGCGAAGCAGCATCAGAGTAAAAGGTCTCACTGAGCTTTTGGTAGAAATAAGAATCATCAAGAGAAGCCGCATCTAAAGGAGTTTGCTTCTCAGTTTTTTGCTTGCTCACTTAATCACTCCTCTTACTCTTCATCATTATTGCCAGAGAATATCTGATCTAGCTTGTAGACGATGTCAAAATCTAATTTAGTCGTAAATACGCCTTTAGACACCTTGTCTCTTAAGTAATTGGCTTGCATGCCTCGCATATACAAGTACATAACACCGCCAATATGTTGGTCGTAGAAAGACTCAAGCTCTTCATACGAAGAGTCCAAGCGCACGCCATAACGAACCTTTAAGAATCTGTAGAGAGCCAAGGTATAGAGCATAAACTGCAAGTCGTAACGATGCTCATAGATTGACTTGACCATATTGTCAAAACTATAGCTCCCGTAATACTCACTAAAATCATCTGCTTGTTCGTATTGCGGTATATTCAACTCTTCTGTAGATGAGAGCATGCTGTTGGACTTATAGTCGATCACGTAATACTTGTAATCTTTCTCCTCTCCTGTAGCTACAGATGCTTGTCCTTCATAAGCATCGCTCAGAGGCATACGAGAAAAGTTTTGCTCCTCAAATGCGCCATTTAACTCAGGATCTTGGCACTTAGGAATCTGGCCTTGTCTAAACTTTTCCCTTAAGTACTTCATATGCTCAGCAATAATGACGCTCTGATCTTCTGGAATGGCGTACATAAGATCAGCTCGCTCATGTAAAGCTAGACGACGATTCAGATCAAAGCGACATGCTAAGTCTATAGAACCAGTAACAAAACCTACTACCTCGCTATAGCTAAGGGTGAGATTTTCACCAAGATACGACAGGTGCGCTGGCAAGAGCCGTTGTGCTACCTCATGACATAGCTCATCAAGCTGAGTAGTATCAAAGCGGCCATTGGACATTAAAAATTCCATCTCGCGCTCATAAGAAGCCACCTCAAGATCTGCTAGTGCAAAGCAATGGTATTTGCCTGCAACAATTGGTGCCTCGAGCACATCATTGAACCACTCGCCTAATCTCATCTTGTACTCGTCGGCACTCACAATATTTGATTGCGACATAAAGTCATGAGCACGTGCTGTCTGAGATACTTCTTCAATCACCTCATTTAAAAGGTAATTGTCATAACCGCGTGCTTTCATTTGCTCAAAATCAATCTTTTCTAAGATCTCATGCATGAAAGAACCAGCTAATTTACCCTTTGGGAAAATATGGCACAGCGGCGATTTCATCTTAATAGTCTGACGTATCATCAAACTGTTGTAGTTTTGCTCACGATATCTTTGGACTAAAGACGAAACTGAGCAAGTATCGTTATTTACAAGGTATGTGCTCTCATCTGTAGATACTTGAGGAGTCTGTTCATGTTCCACAACTGTCACTAGAGGTAAATCATTTAGTTGCTCTTCAGTGGTATCAACACTCAGATCAGTATCATCATGATTTTCATCACGGCCTAAATGATAGTTGAGCTTTGTTTCATTGTTTGAGCTGTGGTTTGCTGTCAAAGATGAATACGAGAAGATATTGAATGAAGTATCAATAGCCTGTTTGTAGATAAATGACAGTGCCACATTAGGAACCTGATCTTGAGCTCGAATACTAGAAATATTCAAAGACCTATCAGTAAAGCCGTCTTCTGACTTATAACCATAGGCATTGAACAGCTCTAATCGACGCTTAGTATCAGTATCTAAGATCTCTTTATCACCAACATGGAGTGCACTAATATCCTCAGTAAAGGAAGCATAAGCATCCCTAAGCTTCTTACCATCAATCACAGTAAACTTATCAGGATGCGCTAAAACTGCCTCAACAAAACAAGAAGCCTGATAGTTTTCCTGTTCAGGTGTAGTGATTTCTCCAGAAGGCAATGCAACAGATGTAGTTCTGTTGTGCGTGCCATGATGACGAGTCAAAGCCTCAGGCTTAGAATCTGTGCTTTGCTTCATATCATGTACAAAGAAAATATTTACATGACAGGCGCGAGTAATCGCCACATACAAAAGACGAGTAGCTTCTTTTTGTTCTTCGAGTTCAAACTGTTCTTTTGGAGTGCTCTCAACTACATGTTCTACATAATCATCAAGTAGATTTCCTTCAGCATCTACCTTAGGAACACGTGTATTGACTGGCACTGGTTCATCATAGTTAAAGCTCAATACTCTATGCTGTTCTTCATTTGAGTAGTACCTAACTACAGGCAAGTCAGGTTTCTTTTTGTTTTCTTTAGATACACCCCACAAGAACGGCATCAGCACAATTGGGAACTCTAAGCCTTTAGACTTATGTACAGTAATGATCTTGACTTGATCTTGCTCGGACTCTAAACGTTTTTTAGAGTCATCCTCAGAAATATCACTAGCCTCTTGATTAATAAGATCATTAAACCAGTGAATCTGTGTAGCAAGCGCAGTGTTTTTCTTATGTACACCCTGCACAATCTCACTTATGTGGCAGAAGTTAGTGTACAGACGCTCACCACCATTTACAGACAGTAATCTTGAGTTCATGCAATGACGTGGATCATTTGCCCACTTTAAAAACGCAGGCATAAAGCCATAACGCTTCCAAACATGTGCACAGTCATTAAGAAGTTTTACTTCATACTCAAAGATGTCATCTGAGCTCATGAGCATAGAGTACTCTTGAGCACTTAAGCACAACAGGTTTGAAGCGAGCACCTTGTATACTTTGCGTCTATCAGTGCTATCCTCCATTGCCTCCATTAATGAGAGAATATCGCTAGCTTCCTTGCTTGGAGGAGTTGCGTCATTGGAGTTTGTATTATTGTTAGGTTTTGCGCCTTTGAGGACAGAAGAGCGATCAGAGAAGAACACTGATTGAATTTGTAGTTTTCTAAGCTCTGCTTGAACAAGATTGCTCTGATCCGCCTTTCTAACTAAAACAGCAATATCACTTGCCTTAACTGCAGACTTAGTAACTACACCATCTGGCCCTTTACGATCAATTTTGCCATCAGACAACAGCTTCATAATCATAAGAGCTGCAGCCTCAGCATAGAGTTTCTCAGTGGCTCCTTTGTAACTGCTCTCGTCTAAATCAACAGCAACTACATAAGTGTTCGCAGCACCGCAATATTTAACCCCCTCATTATTACTCTCTGTAGGCACACTGCTCCCGTCAAAGAGAATTTCATCAAGGCCCTCAAGAGTGAAACTTCTTGGCTTTGCAGGTGCAACCTTAGCGTTCTTCTTGGCTACAAGTCCTTTAGCTAAACCTGACTTAACGCTCTCAAAAGGAATATCTGCCTCTTCAAAAGGATTGATATTGTTAGGGTTGAGCTCATTAGAGAAGATTGCATTAGAAGCGCCAACAATATCGGGCTGGGAGCGGTAATTGGTATCTAAGGTATAAAGACCCTTACCATGAGTAAGCTCGATAATCTTTTGGCGTGCCTTAAGATAGGAGTTAATGTCTGAGCCACGGAAAGCGTAAATAGACTGTTTTGGGTCACCAATCAGATAGCAATATGCCTGAGCATCTAAAGCCTCTTGGGTTAGATAGATGGCTGAGAAGATGTTGTATTGCACAGGATCAGTGTCCTGGAACTCATCGATCATAGCCAGTGGATAACGCTTACGAATGAGCTCAGCCAGACGCTCACCTGCAGCACCACGATTGTTAATGGCATAATCAAGACGACGCAATACGTCATCATTGTTCATGACATTATTCTCTTGGCACAGCTTCATGAGCTCTTGCTGCACAATGATACTTACTAACACCAGCAAGACATGTCTCAACTTCCTAGAGCGTGACTCAAGCGTAGTATATTTTTCAAATATGCTTTTACATATGTCTAATAGGTTCTTTTCAAAAGATTTTGTTTCTTTGGGACTGTAAGATACGAAGCTGGTTAAATTATCCTGATACAAAGAATTAGGACTTGGCAGCTTGGCGTACAGCTGATTAATTTCGTTTCCCGAATGATTTTGTGATGCTAAAACACCTTTAATCTCATTTTCAAAAGAGTACAGCTTATATAATCCTGCCAAGATTGAAGGGGCATCTTTTTTAAATGATTTGCCTGTGCCATCTAATAGATAACCAGGTGCTTTGGTTTGAGGATTGTATAAACCTTCAAACTGCTTTTGAGGAATGGCGCTTAAGAAATTGTCGTACTCTCTTAAGATAGATATTTTTGCGTCATTGTCCGATGAGTCACTCTGAGCGTCTAAATCATTTAGCCAATTAACTAGCTGGCTTTCGAGAGACTGCGCAGAATGGATATCAATTGGGCAGTTAACCTCTTGCATTAGCTCTTCAAAGCCCTCAAGGTAATAACCTGCAAAAGCACTTTTTGGATCAGAATGACGTGCTGCACCAAGAGAATTTAGGAGCTGTGAAAATGAGTCAGGATTATACGCACCTAGTGTATCTTTAAGCGTTGTGGAGCACTTTTCCTTATAAAAGAGACGACGCCACACACCATAGATAGCCTCTTTACTCTCATGGTAAAGATCCCTTTTAAGCTCAGTATTAAATGCCTCGCCTGACTCGAGTGCATATAACTGAGTTAAGGTGCTATTACAAAATGAGTGAATGGTGCAGATAGAGGCGTTATTGATCTTTCTTTCAGCCTGAGCAAGCAGCAAGATGGCATGACGCAGCGGCACGACTTTACGAGAGAGTAAGTCAGTGATCATGTCGTAAAAAGTCGGGTCAACATTACTACCGCTCATGACAGCTTTAACATCAATGTTTAATAACAGATGCTGCAGCTCATCCTCAGTATAGTCAGATGCCTTAGTCTCAAGGTAATCACTCTCAGAGTCATCGAAGTCATGATTAGCTAGCGACTCTAAAGTACCATCTTCACTTATACGCCCCTCGATAGTCAGAGCTGCCTTGCGTTTTTTAGCACGCTTACGTCCATTAGCAATAGCAGACTTAACCTTGCTTAAATCCTGCTTTTCTAGATAGTGACTAGCAACTAGCTCTTCATTTTCCTGCTCTAAGGCTTCAGAGATTAACTTAAGTGCATTATCAATAAAAGTTTCAAAGGCACCACGCGCTGCACGAATTCTCTCGAAGATTCTACTTCTAAGATCTGAGGTGGCCGCATTAGTAAAAGTAACTACCAGCAAATCTTCAATCTGCAATGGACGAGGAAGCGCTACCTCCTTACTACCCAAGCCTAAGAGCGCCCGCACCACTAAATTAGTAATGGTGTAAGTCTTTCCCGTACCCGCACTAGCCTCAATTAAGGCAGGAGAAGCCATATTGAACTTCATGATTTCGAGTGGTACTGATTTGCTGCCTACTTGCTTTCTCATAACAAACCTGACTGCGTGAAATTAGCTTGGAGTTTTAAGCTGCCATACTTTTTCGGCAGCTTACGGCACTTAAAATTGCAAATACTAGGTAATTACAATCTGACTTTATGGCTATGCTCTGAATGAGTAGATGGGAGCCATCACTAATATTGCGTTATTTAGCCTTTTTCAATATTGCTTGCAATGTAACTTAAGTAGAAGTCGATATAGTCTGAAGCAATCTTGGAGAGTACTTCGGAGCTGAGGATAGTATTAACGTCTCCCAAGAAGAACTCAGCATTCTTTTCGTAACCAAAACTACTTCCTTTACCATTAATGACTAGCTCGCCATCCTCGTTATGTTTGAGCAGGCTAATCACAGCTTTTCCTGTTGGCATCACTCTCATCTTGCTTAATAAATAGTTCAAAAGCATGAAAGTAATGACATAACGCAAGGCCGAATTCTCAAGCGCCTTCATGTAGATTACATCTCCTCCAGAAGTCACTAAATGCACTGAGCTTGCTTGAGAGCAGCCTAAATACTGAGCAATCATCTCCTGAATGAGTGAAAAACCATATGAAGTTTTTTCCTGAGCAAATCCCCAAATTTGAATACTGTCTGAACCATTAGATAAGAAGTACTGTTCTTTCTTAGATTTTGCCTCATATTTATTAAAGCAATCCACGATTACAGGTTTAATCTTGCGACTTGCTTGCAAGGTGATCTCAAACTCTCTATAGCCATAAGGCACCTTGCGATGGGGTTTATCATCTTGACTATCAAGACCTAAGTTGGCACTTGCTGCAGCATTGGTACTTGCGTACTCAATATTTAATTGAGTGAGCTCCTTAAGATCAGGTGGCATTGCACCTGTGCAAACAGCTTCAGGCAAGATCAATCTGTAAATAGCGTTAGGGCATGCAACCGTTTCTATATCGGTGTTATCCAGACCAAAGTTGGTCTGCATACTCTCAATGATTACATCCATTTTCTCATTGATTTTGCTCTCAACCAGCTCTCTAAAGACACCGCTTGGCAAATCACCAGCCAGGCTATGTCGCTCTAAAACGGCATCGCGATCTTCTGCTTTTTCATGCAGCAGCTCGTTTATCAGAGCATTGATTTGGAAATCGCCTGCGCTAAAATCCTCATCATCTCGAGTTACATCTGCCTGCCCAAGATCTACATAGATCTGTAGAGTCTTTCTTGCGAAGGTTTTATATGGATCTTTATTAGCGGCGATCACCTCATCTAATGAGACAACCTGAACTAAATCATCAGCCTCAGGCTCAACCGTCAAATCTCTACCAATATAGACACGGTCTTGCTTTGGAGCTCCTGCAATGGAGATAAAGCCCGAGTTGAAACTTGGCAATTTAGATGGGAAGAACTTGGCATCAGGATCTGTAGCATTGTGCTTATATGCAGCACCCTGTGCGACATAGTTTTCCTGAGAGTAGGCATTTAAGTGCTCTTCATGTAAGATGCGACGCTTTACGCTTTGCTCACGCATTTGATCATTTAAATCTTCAAGCCCCTCAATAGAACAACGCTGATATATGTAATACATAAGCTCATTAAGCACAATTGATGGGCTTAGCTTACGATTGTCCGTTGCGCTACTGCCAATGTAAGAGAAATACACTGACTCACGTGCAGATAGAATTGCCTCTAAGAATAAGAAACGATCATCAGTACCACGAGATCTATCACCACGCTCGAATAGTTCATACGAGCTCATCAGATTAAAGCCTGGCATTCTTTCTTCGCGAGGGAAGTCTGAATCATTAAGACCTAAGATGAATACATGCTTAAACGGTACAGCACGCATTGGCACTAAAGAGCAGAAGTTAATTTTCTCTCTTAAGAAAGGCATGTAATTAGTCTGAGCACTTAAACCTTGACGCAGCATGGCTGCAAAAACAGGCAAGTTGATGGCTGGTTTACGAGCAAGACCATCAATCGTTTCCTTGAGATCTTCAATAACAATCTCAACTGAGCGTAAGGCCAGCTTAGTTTCATCAGAGCTATCAAAAAAGCGGCTGATAAGCTTAGTGTTGATCTTCTCGCCCCAGAGTCTTGGTGCCAATGCCAGCTCTGGATTAAAGAACAGACGCAGCTCATTTAGCGCATTAATAAAGTCCCAGAACCTGCCTAAGATGACAGCATCACTACCTTCAATTTCGCTAAAGCCAGGCATGACATTACTTTCACCCAACATGGTGCCAAGCAGCATGCGATCCATACCGCTTTCGAATGTTCCAGGCAGAGCAATCTCAGAGAACTCGGAGACATCATTGTCATTAAGACCCCAGAAGATATTGTTCTTTTCAATCCACTTAGCGATGATCTCGACATTATCCTGAGTCAGGCTAAAACGTTGAGCAATAGCATTTTCAGAGAGTAAATCAATTACCAAGGATGCAGTAATACGCTTATTACCAATCTCAAGGAGCTTAAGCAGTGCCTCAGTAACAGTATTGGTTTCTCTTTCGGTCTGATCTGAGATGACATAAGGGATGTAATCAGGATCACCCATCTTGTGTGATCCACCAAAGACAGCCTCAATATGTGGAGCATATTCATTAATGGCTGGCACCATCACCACAATATCTCGTGGATAGAGCTTGTATTCTGGGTCTTGCTTACTCTTTTGCTTAGCGCGATTGAAGCACTCTAAAATAGCATCATGCAGTACCTCTACCTCACGACGCTTAGTGTGGCATGAGTGCACGCTAAAGGAAGTGTCGTCCTTACTAATGACATAGCGATCCTCTGGCTGCTCTAAGAAGAGTAACTGTCTTTGAATATATCCAAGCAGATTACCGCCAGTAGTCTCATTCACCTTCTTGTTGTTACGCTCAATACCCTCTTGAGTAACAAACTCAGTTGGCACATCAGGCTCAGAGAAACATGAAATGCTCTGCGGCATTGGATCGCGGTCAAAGAGTAAGTACAGATTGTCACGACCTTGGCGACCGTATGAGAGCAAGAGAGGGTTACCCTCAATACGCTCACCTGAATCATCAAAATCATTTAAAGATAATGATGCACCTCTTACAGGTAAGAACTTACCTTTCTTATCGACCTTGGCCTCTTTAGCACTCTTAGTGGATGCCTGAATCAGCTGCGTGTAGCGTTCAAAATCCTGTCTATGACGTGGCGCGATATCCGCCCAGTACTCTTGGCATGGATTTAAGAGCATAACGTTCACGCTACAGTGATTAGATAGCGCATCAAGGAAGTCAATAACAACTCTTGGCAAAGCGCTCACGCCAAAGACGAAGACGCGCTCATAAAGTTTAGGCAGATTCTTATGGGTTTTAAGCTCATTGATAAGACTCACCATAACTTGTGAGCGATCAAGATGAGTTAAACGACGATATAGCACCTCATTGCTATACTCAAAGCTGCCGCCGTTATGATCAGGGTCTAAGGATAAGTTATAGCGCAAAGAGCACCATAGCTTTATCTGCCAAACGTTAGACTTAAACAAGTGTCTAACCATCTCAGCACGGGATGCTGTTACGTGCTCAGGCTTTACCTCTTCAAAGGTAAAACGTACATCGTCAGACTCTGGATCGTCAGATGAGTTTAACGCCTCGTTATAGGCAGCTTTACGCTTTGCGGCATTAAGACCAGTCTTTTCACGAATAAAACGCTGACACTGGCTTTCAATAAAGACATTGATAGGATTTGATGGATCGTCAGGATCACGCTCGTAATCATCAAAAGCGCTAAGAGGGATCTTATTCCACTCCATGATCCACTCAGGACGGTACATTTGATACTGATCTAGGGTATCAGCGATTTTGGCTGAAAGCTCAAAAGCCTTATCGCCATAACGATCGTCTTTAAGATAGATACGTAATCTCTCGTAAATATCTCCACTCTTACCCTCAGTAGTGCCGTAAAGTGGTAGATGAGCGCCTAAGAGCTGTTGGGCACTCTCATCTAAACTCTTGAGAACTTCATTAAGATCAGTACCTGACTCTAAAGCTGCTTTACGCGCCTGAACCACAATACTGTCACTGTTCCAGTTCTCAATCATGGAGAAAATGTTCCAGGTGATATGACGACGATCGTACAAATCCTTACGTGGAGCATCAGGATGGATAGTGCGGTATGTGTCGTAGATAAGCTGCCACACCTGCTTAAAATCGCACATAGTAGAGATGCTATTTTGCATAGCAATACGCTGTGATAAAAACTTGTTCATACCCAAGTTCATCACCACAACCTTCTCGTGAGCAAAAGGATCCTTAAGAGGGTACTCACTCATAAGCAGAGCGCATAAATCAGCCAGGCTCTCCATGTTGTTCGACATGAATACCGTGAATTGATTAAACCTATCTGCACTCTGTGCCATAAATAGTCCTCTTTGGTCAGTCCATCTACAACTAAGGCTTTTAACTCATACCACTCATTTTATCAAAAATTAGCGAGAATACCCCCGCCTACGCTGAAGCGAGGCGGGGGATGAATCGCATACATTACATATAAACTAATGATCGTCTGCCTAAGATTTTGCATTCCTTAGCAGGGAAAATTTTCTTGCCTTGGCCAAAAGCGTGATAGTATCGTCCTTTTGATATCTGGCCAGTTAATACAAAGCTCTTACCTTGGTATCTAAAGATAGACCCTGGCATAGCTCTCTTTAAGCTATTGTATCGGCGCATAGACTTTGTCACTTCAAGCTGTGATACCATGCTTTGGGCTTTAGCCTCTCCATATTGTTTGGCCATTTTGATGCGCCACTGACTAAGAGAGTCTCCCTTTTGCTCAAAACGAGGGGTACGGTTCTTTGCAACGATTTCCCTTTTGTACCTATAAGTTCTTTCAGTTTGAGAGTTTATGCGCGCACGGTTGTGACAACGGAATTGATGAATTTCAAAGTGCTTGTCGTTATCGTACTTTGGATCGATATTAGCGCCAATACAGGCTATACAAATAGCATCTGCAAAATGGTCTTTAGGCATATGCATGTATTCGCGTAGATGGGCTGTATCAAAACCGCTACATATATGCACATTATCATCGCCAAATAACTGCACTAGACCTTCATATATAAAAGGCATAGCAATATTAATTATGGACGTTCCTGCATACTTTTTGCGTTTGCCCTTCTCCTCTAGCCATGCTTCATTTTTATGAATCTGTCCATGACAAGAGCCGCATAAACCAATACGGTTATATGCCTTATCGCTGCCTCCTTTACTTTGAGGCTCGATATGGTGGCAATGGTAGTTATTTTTATCCATTTGCTTACCACAAAGGGCACAACATCCACCTTGCATAGCGAAGATATAATCCTCAACACTAGCATAGCCTTTGAGAGTACCATTTTGAAAGTCAACTCCTTGAACTGAGCCATCATCTAGTTGCATAAAAGCGAACTTGTTGTACTCCATAGTCCAGCTCTTAATAGGCATAAACTTGTTAATATGCTTAATCAAATTTATATGAGTACGCACACACTGCTTTGCAGTTGGAGTAATCCATCTAGCAGAACGCTTGCGGTTATTAAAGCGACTTTCCTTGTTGATGATATCTTTAACTGCTAGGATGCCATTCTTGTATCCTGGAAGCTTACGGCCATTAGGAAACTCAGTTAAAGTATTATTTCGCTTAGCAAGGCGTTTACGTGCTAATCGCTGTCCTCTACGAGAGGCTTGACGATGTTGCGCACGGTCTGTCATCAGCTTAGGAATTTCTCGGTTACGCGTAGTGACATTAGCCGCATAAAACACTTCACCTTTGCCGTTGACTACAGCAAGGCCAATATTGGTTCGTCCAGGATCAATACCTCCATATAGATCTTGGACATGGTGAGAGCTTTCATATTTCAGCTGGATGGCAAATGGTTTATAACAAACAATTTTTGCCTTGCCCTCCTGTAAAAGGTGCCGCACCCGACCAAGCCTTTTAGTTGGCATAAGCGGGTTGCCTTGATTGTCCAAAACATAAGCAATATCCATTCAATATCCACTATAAAAATAAAATTAATGCGCCATATCTTGTCAAACATAATGCCTAACAAGATATAACGTAAAAGTACCATAGACTCGGCACAGATACGCCCAGAGCGAGGGGCTTGGTAAACACCCCAAGGTGGTTGATAACTAAATCCTTCTGTGTCGTAATTGTCTCTGCTCAACTAAAACCGAAGTTTCAAGCTCCATCCTGAAAATGAGCTACGCTCATTTTAGGATGGAGTAGTTGACATCGAGTACGTAGTACTGCCTTAGTGTAAAACACAAACACTCAAGAACAGCCCTTACCTACAAAAATTAACTAAAATCAGTTAAACATGGGCTTCTTAGGCAAGATAATGGCAATAGAACTATAAGTTTATTAGTCATATCTCACAATCAGACCATGTCAGTCTCTATGAGCGGCGCAGACGAAATATAAAGACGCAGGAGAAAGGTAAAGACACGACGCATCTCACAGCACAGACTATGGGACAAGACTGAGTACGCTTGACTTGATGCTATAAAGAAGGGGGAAGTAAGAGAAAAGCGGCTAAGTGTAGAGGCTTAGATAGATAAGGGAGGAGGCAATGATGGTAAGTACAGTAGCAAATTTAAGTACATACTTTTGCGTAGCCTAGAAATGATTGAGGGGTATGATCTTGCGACCACACCCCTCAATCAGAAGCTTGGGACTGAAACTAGGTTTCAGACCTAACCTCGGCTAGAGAAGTAAGATTACTTCTTGTAGCGACGAGCTAAGTTGTCTAAGCGCTCGTTAGCACGTGCTGCGTCAGACTTAACGAATGCAACGTCGTTAGCTAACTTGGACTGCTGGGTCTTTAATGCGTCAACATCAGCAGCAATAGCGTCAACCTTTGCATTTAACTGATCTAAAGAGGTGCTGTTGCAACCAGCTAATAAAGTAGCACCTAAAGCAGCTGCGCCTAAAACAACAGTAAACTTGTTCATTTAAAAATCTCCGATACTGTATGAACTTCCTAGCATGTTACTGCTAAGATTCCTGCTAATCTCCGGCTGGAGATTTTTACAGGCATGAACAACCTACTGACTTATTAAGCTTTCGATTGTCTCGGGATGCTCGATCCCTAAGATTCACTCAGCACCATATATGCCAGAACTAAGCTCTAACATTTGGCACATGAGCAGATTCGAAACCAGCAAAATGCTGTACGAGCTAATTCTAATACAAAATGCAATACAATGGGGCATCAATCTTATGAAAGAATTTGCCTATAAATGCAAGCTTGCAAGATACGTCACATAAGTAAGCCTAAATAAGGCTGTTCAAAGCTAGTATTGACGGGCAATAACGTCAATTTAACTGCCAAAATCTGTTATACCTATCTAAAACACTTCACATTTCCAATGTGGTGCAAAGTTTACACACTTTTGCTACTTTAGTGCAGATTTCTGACTAACTCATGCAAGCAAATTTGCCCTTAATTACGAATGTTCCCCATTTAGATTGCTGCGATCTCAATTAGATCAAGCCAACATGTCTTGTCAAACAAGAGCTACCCTTACCACGATCTGTATGACTATATTTTCGATAGGCAAAAAGATCCTAGCGTATTGCGATCTTATGTCTTAATTGATCTTGTATGAGAGCAAGACTTAATCGTGAGATAAAGACTAGCGATAAAGGTTGTCAACGTACTTTTCAATCACTGGACGCAGTGGAGTATTAGGCTTAAACATGTCACGAATGTACTGAGAGCGAGCATTTAAAGTCACAGAGTTTAAAAGCTCTAATGAAGAAGTATCGTACATGTCTACCTTCAAGCCTACGTTACCGATGGTAATCTGAGAGTCTTTCCAGAAAATTGGCTTTGACACTGCAATGATATTGCAATGATTGTTTCTAGAAACCTCTTGGAGCTGAATCATTGAAGAGCTATTGAGATCAAAAGCGCCTAAACCTACAGCACCCTCAACATTGTACTGTTGCATAGTCACGTACAAGATCTCATACATAAAGCGACCTGAGTTACGGTAGCGAGTACCAGTATCAGTGATCATGTCGCCGCCATTGAAGACACAAACACGATCAGTATCAGTCATGAGGTGAGTCTGCTTGTGAACATCAATGTTATGGTAAGGAACATTTGGAATACTAGTGTTGTTATAACCAGAGCAGGCTGCTGTAAAGAGCGACATGCAAGTGCACAATAGCAAGCTTTTCCATTTTCCCTTGAAAACCATGATTCTCCCCTGATTTTGTATTAGCCTAATGAATGCTTAAGTTTCATTAGGTTATTTCTATACATGGTCATATGTACAAAACCACATATGCCCTAATGGATCAAAAAAAAGCACCAACGATGATACGCTGATGCTTTTGTATTCACAAATCCTGTGATCGACTAAATTGATCACAAAAAGTACTTTTGCGATCATTTAGTTAGACTGCAAGCCACTTAAGAGCAAATTTAGAGTCAAAGTCCTCTACCTTGTAGGCACTTAAGTGTCGATTCACACCGTGATTAACTCTTTAGTGAGCTTCACGGCGCTATGCGATTTTACCAGCTTTTATTGCAGCTACAGCCTCTACTAAATCTTTGAAAACTAAAGCTGAGCTCATAAGCTTAGACTCAGTCTCAATATGCTCGCCAACTAAAATCAAAGTCTTAATACCAGCACCTGCTGCTGCTTGTAGATCAGTAACATGATCGCCAATCATAATCGAATCTGACATATCAATATCAAGCTCGTCCTTGGCCCAGTTGAACATCTCTGACTTAGGCTTGCGACAAGTGCAGTCACAACGGAACTGAGCTACGGTGGCTTTTGGATGGTGTGGACAGAAGTAAACACCATCAAACTTAGCACCAACCATATCGAGCTGGCCCTGCATGAAATAGTTTACGGTATGGAAGTCGTCGACTGTATATAAGCCTCTGGCAATACCAGACTGATTAGTGACTAAGACCGTCTTATAGCCCATAGCCTTAAGTTCGGCCAAGGCCTCTTTCACACCAGGCAGAAACTCAAAGCGCTCTAGAGTTCCTACATAACCATAGTCGCGGTTGATTACACCATCACGATCTAAAAAGACTGCCTTTTGCACCTGTCACCTCATTGTTGTCTTTGCGCACTCATGTGCTTGAACAACATTCTAACAGCATGCAAGGACTTTTAAGGCCTTAGGCCTAACTATGTTGTCAAGATCCCAATGGCAAGTTCAATCTTTTGCACTAACTCAAAGTTAATCCCTGTTTAAGTGCCCTCTGCACCAGCACAGTGTTAAGAATCTTTCATCACACACACGCTGTTAAGAATCTTTCATCTCACGCACACTGTTAAGGCGCAGGGTGTTGCGACATGGTCAAAAACTTTGGTTTAAAACAACAAGCTCTTAGTACAGACGACACTTTTGCAGCTGCATCTTGTACTTATCAGCTCTTAATGCGACTGATTTAGCGGTATTCATAAGCCAGGTTTTGGACTTATATGAGCCTTTCTTATAGCCAGTCCAGCCCTCATGATAGTTAAGGTACTGATTGTAAGCATCGGTCAAAGCTACACCATTGGTCTTACGGCTCTTAACCATATACCAAGAGATGAAGTCCAGTGCATCTTCAAAATCATCTCTATCAGAGAAGAATGACCCAGCATCATCAACATAGTCGCTCCATACCTCATCTTGAGCCTGAGCATAGCCATAAGCTGAGCTACCACGACCATATGGAATAAAGAGGAACCAACGCATAGGAGGACGGGCATCATCAACAAAACCGGACTCGTGATACATGATCGCCATAGCCACGTTGATAGGTGCACCATATTTCTTATGCACACGATGGGCTGCAGCATACCAGCTGTCATTTTCTTGGAAGATAGAGCATACATTAGATGGATCTGATGGTACGTTAGCCGAGCAACCGCTAAGCACTACTGCCATACCTAAAGCTGCAGCTACAGCACTGCGCTTGAGCTTACCCATGACATTTGAACCCATCGACATCATCCATCTCCAAAAGACTGCTCAACCGCCTAAAGCAAAATCTCTTAATTGCTCTTAATTAAGATCAACTCATAGGCTTTGCGCAAATACAAAAACATCCTGCAAGGATAACAAAGTGAGTGATTTATGTCCGGATGAAAACCACGTAAATGTCAGCTCTAACCAAGATCTATAGATATTCAATTGCGACTTGGATATGTACTTGTCATTTCACGAGTAATCTAACCGTTCTTACACGACAAAATCATCTTCAAAAGACATAACCTTTTGAACAAACTGCCATCAGCTAAATCTAGGTGCTTGAGCTTACAAAGCTGTCACAAATATGTCACTTATGTAACATGATGCGTGGTGTTTTGCTCAATGAAAGGGATTAAAGATCTATCTGGGATCTAACGCTATTAAGACAAGAGCAAAGCTAGCGCATTTAGTCCATCATATAAGCTCAAGACATCTGGCTATATGCTCTTAAAAAGGAAAGTTAAGACGCGCTGATAGGTTAGTACGGTAAAACCTATCTAGGCATTTTGATTTGGCACTAGCTGGCCTGATGCAAGGTTAGTTCAGGCCATGCTGTGCTGCGAGGCAAAAAAAAACGTTCAGATTAGATAGCGTCTTCGCCTTCTTCACCGGTACGAATACGAATCACACGCTCTACAGTAGAAACAAAGATCTTGCCATCGCCGATCTTACCAGTGTGAGCTCCCTTAGTAATAGCCTCGATGCAAGAGTCTACTTCATCATCCTTTACAACTAACTCAATCTTAGCCTTTGGAAGGAAGTCGACCACATACTCGGCACCACGGTAAAGCTCAGTATGGCCTTTCTGACGGCCAAAACCTTTTACTTCAGAAACGGTCATGCCAGAAATGCCTTGGGCACTTAAAGCCTCACGGACGTCATCTAGTTTGAAAGGCTTAATGATAGCGACAATTTTCTTCATTGCTTAAACGCGATCTTCTCCTTGCTCTAAACGATAACTAGCAAGGTTGGGGTCGCGCCCTCATTCATACAAGTTAAAGAGTATCCAGAACTAACTACCTGAGAGTCTGTAGCTGGAAAATTTCGGTTACCTTAGCCAAAAGCAAGGTAATACAGGCTATGGGTACTCTGACCTTTTAAGACGTAGTCCTACATATATGTACTTAGGTAAGTACATAAGGCTTCGGATAACATCTCATCTATTGCGACTGCGTATAGACGCATCAACTACTAATACTAGTAGCTAGATTGTTGCTTCTACGAGCTCTCACAACACAATCGTTACTTTAAGCTAATTTGCTTTTAGACGCATTCAGTCTTGCAATTTTGCCCTATCCTCGGGCAAAAAAACACACAAGTATAATCGATAAACACGTCTTTGCACTAATAGAACGCACAATTATGCAAAACATTTCTAAGATCACTTTGACGAGATCTCGACTTAAAGATCTTTAGAAGACTAAAATTGCTTTTCCAAAACGCTTACAAACCTGATATTTATCGTATTTAGTAAACATGGCACACCAGTTGCACACTATAGGGCATACACAGCAGCACTTATTAAGCTGCAATTATTAAGTTAGTTGAGTAGATTTGATCGGGGTTTTCACAAATGGAAAACAACAACTCTGTATTCGCCGCAAATAAGACCTTAAATATTGTTATGCTGTGGCTCTTCTGCGTAACCTTATTACTTCTGGTGTTACCTCTTGAGTCCGTTTCACAGGAGCTTGCTGATCAAGTCGCAGCTAACAAGACCTATTTATACTTAGCCTTAATCGTTGAGCTGTCCAACTTTATCAGCCAGGCTATCATCGCTTTCATCTCTGCATACTTAAACAAGCGTCACACTCGTCTTGAGCAGGACAGCATGAAGAAGACTGTTGAAGGCTTAGATTTTGGCGAGCGTGCCTTATTACGTGAGTTCGTACTGCAAAGAAAGTCAGTACTGTACTTACCTGAGTCCGAGCCAACCGTAAGATCCTTATTCGATTCAGGCATCTTAAACGTAGTTGGTGACGCTGACGAGACCACTTCTCGTGTTCCAATGATTATTACCAAGCAAGCACGTCCATTCATCACCTATCGCGCTATCGGCTTAACCCGTAGCAAGATGAACGACGAGATGCTCGAGCAGATTATGAATGCTCGTCCTGAGTTTGCCCGCGAAAAGAAGGTTATGCCTCGCGCATACCGTGGCATCAGGGCTGCTGCTTAAAAGATCTCACTAACTTATTCTCAGGCGTGCTTCGGCACGCCTTTTTGCTTTTTGGGCCCTCCACAATTAAACGCCTCTCCTGAGCACCACATCTATCCGTCCTATCTCGCTTTTAAACTACTACCCCACTACAGCAAGCCATCAGATCTGCAGCAAATAGACTATTCACTCACGCGTATACCTCTATGAGCGCAGTAAAACGCTTCCTATCTTTTTGAGTATAGTCGATTCAAAGAGCGTACTAACACAGCGCCCGCTCATCAGCATTGATGCTGAGCTCATCGCCGACTTAGAGTAATTGTTAATAGATCTAACCGTACTAATGCAAACTAATGCCACAGCAACTTGGATGGAAAAAGCAATGCCTACCACAGGACTTTAAAGATCCCAGACAGAACTTATTTCTTGTGTATGGGGAGTGTACACTCCCTGTGTATGCAACTAAATTACGTACATGACTCGATTTATCTTGCGATCTTATAGTTAGCTTCGTGGATGGATTAATGTGTTGTCAGAGTGTCAAAAAAACCAAGATCTTATCTTGATAATAAGATCGCTATATTGCACTTATCTACTGCCAAGATCTTAAGATCGCGGCGATCCTTTGTCTAAAAAGATCATGAGTTTAAGATCGCAGCTGTCTTTTTCTTGACGCTATCTTTAAGCCATTTGTGGATAAAAGGAAAAAGTATCAGACATCGCACGTCACTAAGTTCGCCCACGATCTTATAGCGCAGCTACTTATTAAGATCGCCATATTTTAACTAGTTTGAACGAATCAAAAGATCATACTTAGGACTTACGATCTCACTTTGATCTTAAGGTCATGCTTAGGACTCACGATCTCACTTTAGTCTTAAGATCATGCTTAGGGCACTAGATCTCACTTTAATCTTAAGATCATGCTTAGGACTCACGATCTCACTTTAATCTTAAGATCATGCTTAGGACTCACGATCTCAATTTAATCTTAAGATCATGCTTAGGACTCACGGTCTCACTTTGATCTTGAGATCTTAATTATGCGCAGAGTGCTCTGTTAGGCTCTGGGATCATGGATTGGATCATATACATGCATAATCATCAAGATCTCGACACACACTCAATTTGCTTGATGCTAGTGGTCGTTTGTTTGATTAAACTCTTGCGCTTAGCGCTATGTTTTAACGATAGAAACACTCTTTGTATGACGATGCCTAGTAGAAGCCAAACAAGAAGGCCCGCTTATGCGGGCCTTCTATTAGTGAGTGAATATGATTAATTAGACTTAGCGCTGCTCTTAAAGGGTGGTTTTGTATAGTTTTAGAAGTGCCAACGAATACGGGTATTACCGTGAGCACCAACACCGCCCTCAGAAGTTAACGAGCCGCCTAAGCCTACATCCAATGTCACGTCGGCAGCTAGACGCTTACTTAAAGAACCATTTACGGAGAAGACCGTGGAGTGATCTTCTGGGATATCGTAAGTCATATAGCCATTGGCATTGACAAGGTTGATGCCGATTTCATTATTGGATGTGTAGACATTACGCTTTAAGGTTGCCTGCAGCATATAGCCAATAGACTCATGGGCTCCCTCAAGCTCTAAGCCTAAACCAAGATCCACTACGGTCTGAGAAAGATCATCACGCTTTAAGTATGAAGACTTGCTCTCACCAATAGTGTGCCAGCCAAGATCAGCAAGCAACATAGGACGAACGCTTAGAGCTCCCATATGGAAGTGGTACTTAAAGTAATTACTGCTCATCAAGAGCCAACTACGCTCGTCAAACTTTTGTTCACCTATCTTAACGTTTGGAATGAAGCTGCGGTCATTAATGAGATAGCCACCAGTTAAATATGACTGAAACTCAAAACCCTCTTTCTGCTCAAACGAGAAGTATCCAGTGACACCGTACATGATGGCATCATCTTCGGACCTTGTATCCTTATTGTCGATCTTAGTGGCGTTAAAGGCACCACCTACAACAATACGGCCATCTTTCTTAGGAAATACACGGTCATAGCCTATGTTAGTGCTCAGAGTATGTTCTTTGAGATCGTCTTCATGCAGCACACTACCACTTACATCAACAAAGATACTCTCATGAAGCATAGTCTCTTCGCTTGCAAGAGATAGTTCGTTAATAGCTTCAGCTGTACCTATAGCAGCAACTGGAGTATATGTAGCTGTTGAAGAGCGAGCACTGCGGCGTAACGATGCCAAGCGAGTATCAATAGCGCGACGAACTGGAGCTACTAACTTATTTGGATGAATCGTTCTAGCTACTTTGCGTTTTAATGTAGCTGTACGGTTTGCAATAGAGATTAAAGAATCGGCTCCTTTATCTGAGTTTTGCATAGTCAAGGCATCTTGCAATGCAACCTCTTGAAACTTGTTATCACCGTTCTTGTTATGCTCTATGATAGACTGCAACTCATCACGTGCTCCTGGCACTGGATCATGCTCAAAGAAGCTATCTACTACCTCGTCTTTGCTATCTACAATCTCATCTAAAGTTGGAGGAACAAAGTCAGGATCTTCAATTGGCTCACCTAAGCCAGGGATCTCCTCTGGCTCGACAGGAGGTTGAGTACCATCGGCCTCTGGCTTTGGCGGAACCAAACTAATGAAAGCCAAAATGATCTTGTTATCTTTAATATAAGTATCAATCTCAACTGCAATGCCATGAGTATCATACTCAACGATCTTATCTGTGCGATTATCAATGAGCTTATCCGCTCTAATCAAAGTTCCAGGTTTGCCGAAACGAACATTGTTTAAAGACAAGAAATCATTGGAAAAGTGAGCTTTAACTTTAGTGTCCTTTGCTAGAGTTAAAGTACCAAACACATTTAAACCAACCCAGGAAGAGCCATCAGGCATAATACGATGCGGTCTAAGATCGCTAAGGGCCACTAACTCATTAACTGCAATATTGCCATAAGCCTTTTGCGCACCTGAGGTAGTCAAGGTATTGATATTGATTTTGCCATTTGAAGCAGTCCTTAAGTTGCCATCCTTAAGATGCCACTTATTAACATTAATTGTACCTCTCATATCAGCAAAGAGAGTTCCACTAGCCACATCATCAGGTAAATCCAAGTTACCTAAAATTACGTGAACTCCGTTAACAGTTAGCTTTGAGTCTGGACTGATATCGAGAAAATTAGGATTGCGATTACCTAATACCTTAATGTTACCAAGCTCAACTACTGACTTATTCTTAAGCTTAATGCCACTATGTAACAAGAAAGTTAGGCCATTCTTGTCATGGTTTATGAATGTGGAATTATCCATGTCGAAGCTAGCCTGAAACGAGTTCATGTAGCTGTCGATCTTTGAGTTCTTAGCCTTGATATTGCCCTTGTAGTGAACCGAGTAATCATATCGTGAGTTGCCCTGCACCAGCTGCTGCTTAGAGCCACTACCACCTTTATCATGGAATACAGGCACATCACCGCCAAATCTTACGATAGAATTGTCTAAGATAAGATCGCTCTCAAGCCAAGCATTACGACCAATGTTTAAGGTAGAGTTAGTAAGATTCATCGTGGAGAATCTAAAACCACGCTCTGTCCAATAAGCATCATCAAAGTCGCCTTCAAAATGATCAGCCCAGCCTTGCATAGTAATCATGGCATTCTTAACTGTCGCATTGCCATACTGAGCATGCGAACCTCCATCCATAATCAGATGACGGTTACTAAACTTATATGACTCATCGGCACTATCGGCATACTCAAGCTTAATGCTAGTACTACCCTGATAGTCATCGTGAACCATGACTTGTGAATTGATGGAGCTAAAGTCGAGAAGGTTATTGCCATTAGCTCTCAGAGCATAGGTTGCGCCTGCTGATCTAGCATCATAGCGATAGAACGCTTCATCATAACTAGAAGGACTTAAAGCAATAGCCTCTCCAGCCATACAAAATAGGATTGGTGAGATCGCCACTTTGAGCATGGTTGGTAAAGATAATGATGGTTGGGTTTGATGTTTAGACTTTTCAATTACCACGTTTGCATTAAGGCTATTTCTTGTAGGCATAACAGTGTCCTTCTACTCGGTCCCTCACTGTGCAGGCAAGAGTAATTTCTACTAACTATTGATTTGCGATAGCAACATCCTTAACAAGTCTTTTATTGCACAAAAAGCATATTCTGATTGTATCTAAGTGACTAATTTTTTAAGACATTTTCCGCATATTTATCGAAAAACTGTGATCCGCATATAACTACTTTAGACTGTATCTATAGACGTTTAAATCTAATATAAATGTATGTAAAAACTATGTTAAGAATGCCTAAACTCGATATAACAGCTAAGCTACAAATTTAGCCAGTAGTGCTGCTTCTTCGAGCCATCAGTGCATGAGTGCATGTGCGTAAAAAACAGATAAATACGGAATTTATTAAGATCTTAGAGAGAGCTTATTTGGCGTAGCGTAATTATTACTCACAATCTTAAATGCCTTAAATACTGCTACCACATGCTGAAAATTTGCTCTGATCGTGTGCACTCCTATAACTTTTTTAGTGCGGATTACTGTTTTATAAGTACCTACATTAGTCTGTTTTTAGACTATTAAAATATGACATAAGATCGCCGAAAAATCCCATAAATATCAGTATCTAGTTTGCTAACAGCATCAATGAGATCATAAGATCACATCCATAACACAAATACAATTACACTAAGCGCTATAAGCTTTCTTGTGAAACAAAATGAGAAACGACATACACGTTTTAGACATGTTTTTGCATGCTCAGAGGGCTGATGGTCAGTAGCTTGTATGGATATCTTGATGAACTAGCCAAAGATGGTATTGATTAGTTGACTGACGGGGATATGGATTAATTAACAGAATGGTTTTATTGCTTAATTGATGGGAGCAATTAACAGTACTTGTATTGCGATCTTAAGAGTCAGCAAGCATCTAACTTAGCTTGCTGATCCATACTTTCATATTTACAGATGATTAATTGCGCTCTTCTTTTGAAGAGTCTGGGTCTTCGTTTGTAGTGCTAGAGTCAGCCGCTGTATCGTTAGCCTCTGCGCTCTTGTCCTCAGATACTGCCTCATCTTCATGGGCGTTATGAGCGAGCAGGTTAACTGAGCTATTAGTTAACAGAGCGTTTGACTGGCGAAGACGCATTGAGGCAATTTGGGTTACGCAAGGTACTGTCACTTTATATGAAGGGCCGCCGATCTCTAAAAGAGATAAGAGCACACGTTTGACTACGTCAAGACCAGAACTAATAGCATGAGCAAGCTCATAAGCAGCACGACTAACGCTGTCAGTAGCATTAACAATAGTATTTTGAGCAACGCCAGCTAAACTTGAGAAGATTGTGGACAATGCCTCGGAGAGCATCAGCAGCGAATTTGTTGATAGTAATCTGTAATCGCCTTGCTGCACTGCTTTGAGCACAAGCTCTCGAGATTGAGGTACTGCTAGAGCAGTATTACTCTTTGAGATCTCATCTTTACTATCTTCTGTTTTGATGCCTGCCTTTGCCTCTTGCTCGCTTAAAGAGTTAATGAGGAGATCACGCTCTTTATCACCAAGATCATCATAGATTTTCTTGGTCATAGACATCAAAATACAACGCTCTATAACAGGCACTGAGTCGTCTTTGTCGTAGCTTACGTTGAGATGATCAGCTACATCACATACTACTGTTCTGTAATCAGGCCCTTTACCGCCTCTAAGCAGATTAGCTACTGCATGGCCACCGCAGGTGCGCAATTGCGCACTAATAAGATGGGTATAGTGCCGGTGATTTGGATAGTGGCGCATAAAGAGCTGCTCTTTTTCAATGCTCTTAAGATCGTCACTTGCCTTCATCAGCCTAATAATGACATCTAGCTCTTCTTGTAGTGCTGCTTGCAATACAGGGTCAAGATCAACGTCAAAGGTATACTTGTCGAGCATAAGGACATCTCCAAAACACAACTATTGTTATTGTATTACTAAAGACATAGTTATAAGTAAGGAATTGATGTTAGCAAAGATACAGACCTGATCCGCCTTCAATGATGATATAAGCAATTGTTAAACATATGCTATTCCAAAAAACAAAAAACCTGCATCAGCATCAACTGAGGCAGGTTTTATTAAAATGGGAAAGCTAGCCTTTCAACATTAGCGCTTTTGTGAAAAACCCATCAAACGTCTTATTTTTTGGGTCAACAGTAAATTACCATCAGCTATTAGTAGCGAATTGAGCTCATGGTGGCTAACTTCTTACGGTTATGCCATGCCTGGATATAACGAGTAGTTCCAGTACGGCCACGGGTTGCCATAGAAGAAGTAATAGCGTACTCACCACGGTAAGCAACACCGTCTAAGAGCTCGCCTTCAGTAATGCCGGTTGCAGCAAAGTAGCTCTCATTGGAGGTAATGAGGTCATCTATGCTACGAATGGTATCAATGGAAATGCCGTCTGCTTCGATATTCTTACGCTCTTCGTCAGATAGAGGGTTTAAACGAGTTAACATCTGAGCGCCTGTACCCTTTAAGGCACAAGCAGTGATTACAGCCTCAGGAGTACCACCAATGCCCATTAAAACGTCCATCTGATGGCGTGGATCTGCAGCCATTAAAGCACCTGCTACATCACCATCGGTGTATAAGTGAATACGAGCGCCAGCAATACGGATATCGTTGATTAACCCTACGTGACGTGGCTTATCTAATACGAAGATGTTCAGCTCAGAAACTGGCTTGCCTAAAGCAAAAGCAATCTTCTTTAAGTTATCAGCAACAGGAGCGTCTAAGTCAATTACATTAGCAGCTTCTTTACCTACTACTAACTTCTTGCAATAGTAAGAACGACCTGGATTGAACATGCCGCCCTTTGGAGTACAGCCAATAACCGCAAGACCATTTGGTCGACCATAGGCAACAGCATTAGTACCCTCAACTGGGTCAACAGCGATATCGATCTCAGGGCCGTCACCAAAGCCAACCGCCTCACCGTTGTAAAGCATTGGAGCGTGATCTTTTTCACCTTCACCGATAATCACAGTACCGCGAATATGTACTGATTGGAAAGCGATACGCATGGCGCTAACTGCAGCACCATCAGCTTCTTCTTTCTCACCACGACCTACTAAACGGGCTGCTGCAAGTGCACCTGCCTCTGTTACACGAACTAACTCTAAAGCCAGATTTCTATCAGTTAAATGCTGCTCAACAGACATAGCACACCTCTTAATCTCATAGACCACACCAAGTAATTGTGTCTAAGCACTACTAAGTTGGCTTAAGCATACAAACTAGGTATGTACAACAACAGCTAGGCAAACAAAAACAAAGGTCAGCTGCATCTTACGCCATATATTAGCGACGGTGTGCATTCTAGCACAAACAAACATACCTACCTTATCTCAAGGCTAGGGCACAGCTCACAAATCTTTAAGCTAAAGTGCAAATATATCCGTTTTTTCATCAAAGCGGCTAAGTCTGCTAGAAAACGTACTGTCAAACACTGTGAAATCAATAAACGAATCGAGTTGAAACGGTAGGATACTCGACCAGATGAGTCAAGTTGAGACAATAGGATACTCGACGAGACGAGTCGAGTTGAGACGGTTGGATGCTCGAGCACACGAGACGAAGAGAGTATGGCGCAATAAAATATGTATGATTGCGTTGAGGCAAAATTAGACGTGATTATTATTTGAGAAATGGGCAGCAAAGCTTAAACGTGAAATTAGCTAGGCACGTGATATCGGCGGGTATGGGATGATGGGGCAGAAGAGATGACATAAAGATGAGGGCATAAAAAAGACCGCAGAATCTTGCGACTCTGCGGCCTCTTTAGCTATCAACTGATGTTGATAACTGCGTTTAACTCATCAACGATTACTCAATGATGGTTGAAACAACGCCTGCACCTACGGTACGGCCACCCTCACGGATAGCGAAGCGCTCACCAGCAGCCATAGCAACTGGGTGGATCAGGGTAACGGTCATCTTGGTGTTGTCACC
>NZ_CABTML010000057.1:0-29683 GCF_902485895.1 uncultured Anaerobiospirillum sp.
ACTCACAATAATTTCCTTTGCATTGAATTAGATCTAGGATTTAATATGCAAAGAATAGTGTACATGATCATATGCGTATCAATAGCGCTAAAGATGACGCTGCAGGCCTACAGATCGCCGATCGTTTAACCTCCCAGATTAATGGCCTTAATCAGGGTAACCGTAACGCATCAGACGGTATTGCTCTTGCTCAGACTGCTGAGGCAGGTATGGATGAAATCTCTGGCATGCTCCAGAAGATTCGTACTCTTGCAGTGCAGGCTTCAAACGGCACAAATACTACTGCTGATAAGCAAGCTCTTTCTAAAGAGGCTTCCTCATTAGCAACTGAAATTACCCGTATTGCAAAGCAGACTACTTTTGCAGGCAAGACCATCTTAAACGGCAAGCAGACAAACTCTATTGACCCGATTGCCGGTGGTGGCGGTGGCGGTAACCCTCAACCACCAGCACCAGCACCAGGTGGCGCCGGTGCCGACCAGAGCATCACTCTGCAGGTAGGATCCAATAAGGGCGATACAATCTCATTTGCTTTAGTTAACCTGCAGTTCTCAGCTGCAGCAGTTAAAGCCGGTATTGCTGATGGTAACTTCCTTGCAGCTGGTGGTGCAGGAGATAAGGCATTCATTAAGGGTGCAAATGATGCTATTACCATCAACTTTACAACAGCTGGCACAGCAAGTGACATTATTGGCTTCATGGATCAGATGATTGGCTATGTTGATAGCCAGCGTGCCGATTTAGGTGCCACCCAAAATCGTCTTGAGTCATCTATCCGCAACCAGTCTAATGTGGCTGCTAACGAAGCTGATGCTCGCTCACGTATCCGTGATGCTGACTTTGCCCAAGAGTCTGCTAACTTATCACAGCAGTCTATCATTCAGCAGGCTGCCGCTTCCATGCTGATGCAGGCTAACACCCGTCCTCAGCTTGGCTTAAGCCTCTTAGGCTAATAGCTAACAAGCTTTAGCAATAAAGCTAGTAGCTCAATGAAAACCTCGCTTTTGCGGGGTTTTCTTGTCTCTAAAGGTCTGTGCTGTAGATAAACGCATGGCAGGCATGAGCTTGGGTGTAATCATGCGTGTCAAACATACACTAATTGAGCAAATATTTGTTTCAGGACAGGCATATTATTCGACTAGATAAGTAGCAGATAGGGTCTTATAGTGGACTCTTCTATAACAGAATTCTAGTGCTCCTTAGTCAGTGGCCATGCCCTCCTGACATCGTTAATAGCGATTGCTATATAGAGCAACAAAACATATTTGGAGTATGGCCATGGCCGTATTTGTTAACACCAATTATTCCGCCCTTCAGGGTCAGCGTTACCTCGGCAATGTCCAGAACCAGCTCACTACTACATACCAGCGCTTATCAAGCGGTATGCGTATTAATAGCGCTAAAGATGACGCTGCAGGCCTCCAGATCGCCGATCGTTTAACCTCCCAAATCAATGGTCTCAACCAGGGTAACCGCAACGCAGCTGATGGTATTGCTTTAGCTCAGACCATCGAGTCAGGCATGGACGAGATCTCTGGCATGCTTCAGAAGATCCGTACTCTTGCTGTTCAGGCAAATAACGGAACCAATACAGCAGAAGATCGCGCAGCGCTTTCTAAAGAGGCTACTGCTTTAGGTAATGAAATTAGCCGTATTGCTAAGCAGACTACATTCGCTGGTAAGACTGTACTCAACGGCACTAATAAACAGGGCGATAACAACTCAATTTATCCAGACGGTGCAAATGCCGGTGATGATGGTTCTATCACTCTCCAAGTGGGCTCCAATAAGGGCGACACCATTTCTTTTAATGTAAAGAACATGGTGTTCTCTAAGATTGCTGGTACTACAAACTTAGTTGCAGCGGCTGACACATTTATCAATATTGATAAGACCACAGGTAGCTTAACTGTTGACTTTAATGCAGCTCCTAAAGCAGCAGGTGGTGCTGGTGGTGCCCCAACCATTTCAGATATCATTAGTCTTATGGATACAATGATTGCAAACGTTGACTCTGAGCGAGCCAATTTAGGTGCGATCCAGAACAGACTTGAGTCATCTATCCGCAACCAGTCTAATGTGGCAGCTAACGAAGCTGATGCTCGTTCACGTATTCGTGATGCTGATTTTGCTGAAGAGTCTGCTAACCTGTCACAGCAGTCCATCATTCAGCAGGCTGCCGCTTCCATGCTGATGCAGGCTAACACCCGTCCTCAGCTTGGCTTAAGCCTCTTAGGTTAATAGCTCACAAGCTGTAGCCATAGAGCATATTGATTACTGGAAACCTCGCTTTTGCGGGGTTTTCTTGTTTCATAGGGTTTTAACAGAACGTGTTAGAGGCGTGATCGTGGGTGTAATCATGCGTGTCAAACATACACTAATTGAGCAAATATATGTTTTAGGATAAGCGTCTTACTCGACTAGATAAGTAGCAGACAGAGTCTTGTAGAAGACTTGTCTAAACAGAATTCTAGTGCTCCTTAGTCAGTGGCCAGGCCCTCCTGACGTCGTCGATAGCGATTGCTATATAGAGCAACAAAGCATATTAGGAGAATGGCCATGGCAGTATATGTAAATACCAATTATTCCGCCCTTCAGGGTCAGCGTTACCTCGGCAATGTTCAGAACTCTTTGACTACTACATACCAGCGCTTATCAAGCGGTATGCGTATCAATAGCGCTAAAGATGACGCTGCAGGCCTCCAGATCGCCGATCGTTTAACCTCCCAAATTAATGGCCTCAACCAAGGTAACCGCAACGCTTCTGACGGTATTGCATTAGCTCAGACCATGGAAGCAGGTATGGATGAGATCTCTGGCATGCTCCAGAAGATCCGTACCTTAACCGTACAGGCCTCTAACGGTACTAACACTGCCGATGATCGAAAGTCTATTGGTAAAGAGATAGAGTCTCTTGCCAATGAAGTTAACCGTATTGCCATGCAGACTACATACGGTGGCAAGAAGATCTTAAACGGTATGGGTAAAGATGACAGCTCACTGTTTGGCAAGGATAATGACGGTTTTGATAAAGGTAAGGCTGGTAAAGATGGTACTATGACCCTCCAGGTTGGCTCCAATAAAGGTGATACCATCTCGTTTACTGCAAAGTCATTTATGTTCTCAACTATTGGTGCAGCAGCTAATAGTGCTGATTTAGTAAAGGCAGGTACTGATACTGTTTTTGGTACTGATGCTAATACAGGTAAGATCACTGTTACTATGAGTAAGCTCGATTTTTCTGATGCAACAAAAGATAATTACGTTGGTAACGTTATTGGCCTGATGGACTCTATGATTGGTGCTGTGGATGCTCAGCGTGCCGATTTAGGTGCGATCCAGAACAGACTTGAGTCATCTATCCGCAACCAGTCTAATGTGGCTGCTAATGAGGCTGATGCACGCTCACGTATTCGTGATGCTGACTTTGCTGAAGAGTCTGCTAACTTATCACAGCAGTCCATCATTCAGCAGGCAGCTGCTTCTATGCTGATGCAGGCTAATACTCGTCCACAGCTTGGCTTAAGCCTGCTTGGCTAATAGATTTTGTTTGATGAGCTCTAAAGAGCAATGAAAAGGGCAGCCAGATGGCTGCCTTTTTTGTTGGTGGGAGTGGGGGATAACATTTTTTTGTGGTCTAGTGGTTTAGCTGTCAATGAGGGAGCACTGGCATGACCGAAATAGCGCAAAGTGATAGATATTTATCAGCTATGGTTCCATTGTGCAGCGTTCATGTTAATTGGTGCTAATCTGTGTCGTATACAATAGGTTATAATTTTGCAACAGCAGTATTTACATAAAGTGTTAAACTATGTGGCCCTGCGATTGGAGCTTTGAGTCGTAGTTAAGAGGTGACAGCGTACGTTTAGTGGTTGCTGCCATAAGTTCTGAAGTTTGCGCCTATAGTAATGCTGTATTAGTGCAGCTAGTTGGTTGTTAGTAGAACGCTGAGGTTAGGTCCTGAGCGCATGATTGAGTCCTTTTGCATCTCTGATTGCATCTGATGCGCTTTGAGTGGTGCGTTTAAGAGTACTGAATCATGGAGCTTAGAAATCCCTCAGTCGGTTCGATTGGAGGTTTTTAATGCAGGTTTATCTCGTTGGTGGAGCAGTACGCGATCGGCTGTTGGGCATCAGCGGCGCTGATCGCGATTATGTAGTAGTTGGTTCTACTCCTGAAGAGATGATGTCTTTAGGCTATGAGCAGGTTGGTCATGACTTTCCTGTCTTTTTACACCCTGAGACTCATGAGGAGTATGCGCTAGCCCGTACTGAGCGTAAGAATGGTCGTGGCTACAAGGGCTTCATTTGCGACTTCAAAAAAGAGACTACTTTACAAGAAGATCTCTTAAGACGTGACCTTACAGTTAATGCCATTGCTGAGGACAGCGAGGGCAATTTAATTGATCCTTACAATGGATTAGAAGATCTTAAAAAGCGCGTTTTACGCCACGTCTCTCCAGCATTTGTTGAAGATCCACTGCGTGTATTACGTGTCGCTCGCTTTGCTGCAAAGATGCATCACTTAGGCTTTAAGGTCGCTGATGAGACTTTAGAGTTAATGCGCACTATCGTTAATGAAGGTGAGCTTGAAGCGCTTACCCCTGAGCGTGTTTGGGTGGAACTTGAGAAGGCTCTTAAGACCAACAATCCTGAAGTCTTTATCGAGATCCTGCATTATGTAGGCGCTTTAAAGGTGGTGCTGCCTGAGGTAGAGGCCCTCTCTGGTGTTCCAGGTCCACGTCGTTGGCATCCTGAGATCGATACCTTAATTCACACCATTATGACGGTGCATCGTGTAGCTCAAGAAAGTCCAGATCCAGTTGCTCGTTTTGCTATGCTGTGTCACGACTTAGGCAAGGCTCTTACTCCACCTGAGAACTGGCCACATCATTACAAGCATAATGAGCTAGGCTTAAAGCCTCTTGAGGAGCTGTGCACTCGTCTTAAGGTACCAAACCACTATCATGACTTTGCCAAGATTGTGGTCTACCATCACTCTTTTATTCACCATTTATATAAGAATGGTCCAGAGGGTGTAGTTCATCTCTTAGATGGTCTTGATGCTTGGCGTCGTCCTGAGCGTGTTAAGCCATGGATCTTATGCTGTAAGTGTGACTTCCTTGGTCGTAAGGGCTTTGAAAATCGTCCATTCCCACGTGCTGAGTATCTCTATGAGATCTTTACTCTCTGTCAGACTGTGACTGCAACTGAGTTTGTTGAGGCTGGCTTAAAGGGCCCAGACATTCGTGATGCAATGCATAACAAGCGTGTAGAGCTAGTTACCGAGTTCATGTCTAAGATGCCGCAGAGCGAACTTGATGACAGTGCTAACAGCGCACCTCCTGCTGATGAGTTCACTATGGAAATCGACAGCAACCGTGCTATTGAAGACGAATTCCGTTATCGTGATTAGTCTTTTGAGCACGTATAGCTAGTTGTTTTAAATTATGGTGCCGGCCATTTTGCTAGTGGCTGGCTTTAGATGCAAAAAGCCCCTGCAATCAAATCTATGATGCAGGGGCTTTTGTATTTGGTGCTAAGTATGTAGCTAGTGTTTAGCTAGTGTTTAGCTTGTGCTTAGGCTAAGAAGTATAAAAGACCGAAGCCAAGTAAAATACGGTAGATTACAAATACGGCCATACCTGACTTTGAAATAAAGCGCATGAATAGCGCAATCACAATCAGAGCAGTGATGAAGGCGATGATACCACCAACTAGCATCTCTACAGGGTTGGCAACGCCAGGAACGTCAGAAGTAACTAGCTTAATGCCCTCAAGTAAAGCTGAGGCCAGAATGATAGGAATGGATAAGAGGAAACTAAAACGAGCGGCAGCCTCAGGACGCATGCCTAAGAATAAGCCTGCAGTCATAGTTATACCCGAGCGTGAGGTGCCTGGTATTAAGGCCAATGCCTGTGAAAAACCAATGATTAAAGTCTGAGCAAGGTTGAGCTTACGGAGGCTATCTGGGCGATTGTTATGTAAGTTAGCCTTAGTATGCCAGTTCATCTTGCGATTTACATAAGATGCTAGACCTAAGAGCAGACCAAAGCCGATCGTGGTATAGGCAATAATATGAATGGAGCGGCCGGCTGTAGAGACAAACTCTTCAAGTAATAAGCCTGCAACTGCAGCTGGAATAGTGCCGATAATAATGAACCAGCCTATGCGACTTTGCGGAGTCTGCTTGCGAGTTATCATCGACTTAATGGTGTGAATGGTGATCTCGTATAAATCTGAAATGTAGTAAATCACTACAGCGAGTAAAGTACCAAGGTGAACAGCGACGTCAAAGGCAATGCCTTGATCATCCCATCCTAATAATTGGCTTGGAAAAATGAGGTGAGCGCTAGAGGAGACAGGTAAAAACTCAGTAATACCTTGGATTAAGGCTAGAACCACAATATGAGTGATAGGCACTTGGTTTTCCTTGTTAACACACTAAAGACTGAAACAGTCGTGAAAATCCTATCTGATACGCACAAGAGGGCGAGACACCGTAAATTACATATCAAACACAGCAAAGCTCAACTTAGAACAGCAAGCACCAGCATGTAATTAGTACAGAGCTTACAAGCTAAGCTAGTGTTGGGGTCAAGGCATTAATATGCGCCTAGACGTGCTTTAGATGATTAAATCAAACTTAAGCTTATAGCTTGCTTATAAAGTGGCAATTGTACTAAACGATACTTAGGCTAAAAAACAACAACATTATCAGAACGCTGTGACAATGTCTTTTTGCGCTCAGTTAGGCCATAAAGTTAGGGCTGTGATCTTTTAAAAGCATTAAGCCTTAAGTTTAGGCCGATAGCCATTTATTTTGCATGCAAGGAAACACACGATAAACAAGTACTGTGCTTACTTTCTGTGAAAGCGTTTGACATTTTAGCAAGCCACAAGGCCTAACACGAATGATTTGCAATAAAAAGTTAATCATGAGGCAAGAAGAGCTTGCTCATGAGGACGCTAAGATAGAAAAGTGGCAGCTAAGCTAGAGAAGAGGCAATAGTAGCTAGGGTCGTGGTTATTTTCTTTTTCTAAGTGCTTGTAAGCGATAAATAGAGCAGGGGTTGTGTGCCTAGCTATAAACTTTAAAGGCAGGAATTAACCCGCCTTTAAAGTGCAATCTTGTGATTGTCTAAAGCCTATATCAAGGATAGCTATAGGCAAGAGCGATTAGTTACCCCAAGAGGTGAACTTACGCTTAGTATCAAATGGAACCTTTACTACACGACGGCCTTCTGGAATATGAGGAACCATCTGCTCATTAAGCTCACTAACTGGCAGACCTAAGATAGGGTGTACGAGCTCTGGAGCAATGTCGTTAAGCGGAATGTTAACGAAAGGATAGTCCTGAATGTCGTGGCGAGGTACCTTGCAAGGCTCATCACGAACTTCATTACCGTAAGTGAGGATATCAATATCAACGCGGTGCTTAAGACCAAAGTTGGTGCTGTTGTAAATCATCAGCTCAGCACCAGCCTCACCTTCAATCTTGACGATCTCATTGTAAAGATCTTCCATAGAAAGTTCAGTAGAGCCGCCAACACATAAGTTGTAGTAGTCAGGCTCAGCCTCACGGACTGCCTTTGACTCGTAAACAGGGGATACTTTAAATTCTTTAAACAGTGGGCGTAACTTCTCAAGCGCAAACAATACGGCATTGTCGCGGTTGAGGTTGGAACCGATACCTAAATAAACTTGAGTACTCATAAATCCTAGTCCTCGCGTGTCCTCATTATTTCTACGCCGACTCCCTGTGTATTGGTCACAGCATGAGTCTTGAGTATTCTGAGCTGTACTGAATGAGGTTTAAACTCATTCAAAATCATCGCGCAAATCTCTTCGGCTAAAGTTTCAATTAGCTCAGCCTTACGTTCGATAACGAAGGCAGTAACTTTCTTGCATACCTCAGCATAGTTGATGGATTTGCTCAGGTCGCCGCTGAGTGCGCACTCATGCAGGTCGTGCTGCATGGTTATATCTAATTCAAGAGGCTGCTCGTACTCACGCTCATGTTGCAAAATGCCAATGATGGCGTTGATTTTGAGGCCTTTGATTAAAATCTTGTCCATTGCTACTCCGTTTTGCAACACTTGAATACCACATTAGTGACATCGGTTGCTTAAATAGAGTCTAGTTGCTCATATTTTGAGCATAGCTACAGCATAAAAGCACAATATTAGGTACAACGATCAACGCAAGCTAGGTTGCTGTGTTAAAGACTGCACTGTGTGCTTTTTGCAGTAGTGTTATCTGAAATCTAGGTTACTTAATTTTTTATAAAGGCTTAAGTGAAGATAGATGCCAGCGTGGGAAAACATTTACACCAAGATCGGCGCGTTCACCAGCCTTAAAGCGCAGCATACCTGCAAGAGCAATCATGGCTCCATTGTCGGTACAGAACTCACGACGTGCAAAGAATACTTTGCCCTTTCGTTTGTTCATGAGTGCAGTTAAAGACTCACGAATAGCACTATTAGCACTTACACCACCAGCTACTACTAAGGTGTTCATGTGAGTCTCGTCCAAAGCTCGCTTGCACTTTGCAGTTAAAGTATCTGCAACGGCATCTTCAAAACACTTAGCAATATCGGCCTTCTCAGCTTCGAGATTTTCGCTCTTGTGTACTGCATTTAGTACTGAGGTCTTTAAACCTGCAAAAGAGAAATCAAAGTTTGGTCGGTCGATCATTGGACGAGGGAATTTGTACTTGCTAGAGTCGCCATCTTTTGCCAGGGCCTCAAGCTTTGGACCACCTGGATAAGGGAGACCTAAAAGCTTGGCAGTCTTGTCAAAAGCTTCACCTGCAGCATCATCCACAGACTCGCCTAAGATCTCATAGCAACCAGGCTTCTCAACCTTTATAAGCATGGTATGGCCGCCAGAGACTAACAATGCAACAAATGGGAATGATGGAGGATTATCCTCAAGCATAGGAGCAAGCAGGTGGCCTTCCATATGGTGTACAGGAACAGCTGGAATGTTGAGAGCATATGCAAGGGAGCGAGCCTCAACAGCACCAACTAACAGAGCACCAATCAGACCAGGGCCGGCAGTATAGGCAATGGCATCAAGATCTTTAAGGCTAACGCCGGCATCTTGAGTTACCTTGCGTACTAGTGGCACCACACGCTTGATGTGGTCACGACCAGCAAGTTCAGGAACTACACCGCCATACTCGGCGTGGATAGGGATTTGAGTGTGCAGTGCGTGTGCCAAGAGGCCTTTTTCATCATCATAGACTGCAACGCCTGTTTCATCACAGGAACTCTCAATGCCCAGAACCAGCATTCTTTACCCTCGTTCATTAAAAACTATGCCCAGCTCATTGCCTTGATCTTGAATGACTTGAGCTTACAGAGAATACTTAGCTCATAGACAAATCTATACATTAAATATCAAGGTTTGCGCTTAACAAAATCCCCGCTGAACCAAGAGATTTGTTGGTAACTTGTTAAGATTAGGAAAAGGTTCCAATCACAAGAGCACGCAAGGTTCAAATTTTAACATCTATGCGGGCAAAAAAACATAAAAGGTGCAACACAAATCTACGCACCGCACGCAAATACGCCCATTAACTTTCACTAAGGTGCTATCTGCATCTATTCAATGCACTGATCTCTTTCCAGAAAAGCGGCATAAGTCCCAATAACCAGGGCTTTTGCCCACATGAAAGAACATATCCTTCAGCTACTTATATTGGTATGAATCAAGTGGGCGATAAGGTAAATCGCTATGCTTTTATCTAATGATCTTGTGATCTTTTTAGGCTCTGATCTCTGATCTTTTAGTAGCGTAAAGGCTGTAGAATAAGCCTTTAAGGGGCAAATAACGGTGATCTTAAGTGCTGTGATCTTAAAAAAGATGAGATTTGTCGTTCTTAAGTGCTTTACTTTTGGCTCTCATGACATTAGAATAATGCGCACTTCGATTTCCGGTAATTCTACTTGATGACTCCGGTTTTCTTATGATCCATGGTGGATCGATTTTAACTTTTACTTTTAAGGAAGGTGGTTTGCATGCCAGTCATCAGAGTACGTGAAAATGAGCCATTCGACGTTGCCTTAAGACGCTTCAAGCGTTCTTGCGAAAAGGCAGGTATCCTCGCTGACGTTAGAGCACGTGAGTTCTACGAGAAGCCAACTACTGTACGTAAGCGTGCAAAGGCTTCTGCTATCAAGCGTCACGCTAAGAAGTTAGCACGCGAGAATGCACGTCGTACACGCTTATACTAATTCGCGTTGCATACTCGACTGAGCTGCAACAGACTATTAGTGGATTAACCTCTACTAGTAAGTCTGATAGCTACATGGAAGCCCGCCTTGTGCGGGCTTTCGCATATCTGTACCCTCCCAAATCACAAGTAGCGCCTCTTTTATCCTCCTCTTATCCTCGCTATCTGCTACTTGCACCTCTTTGCCAAGCCAAGCCAAGCTTATCTTATCTACAAGAAACGTTCAGCTCATAAATTACAGGTAAGCTAAGTCAAGGCGAGAGTTTTAGCCACATACATAAGCAATTAGGCAATACAGCAATACTGCTATTAGGCATGTATTCACAGGACTTTAATACAACTTTGTGTACATAGATTCAGTTAGATGGGCAAATAGAGCGCAATGCCTAGAGGCTTTTTATCCTTAATATCAGCTGATAAAACTGCAGCATATCAGCCGATTTGTGTAGGTGTATACGGTAGTGCAGGGGGTAATCGTCATCTAAGCGTAATTCTTTTCTAAACGTCTTTGCTGTCTCTTTAGTTTGTCATGTCGGTTAGTTTGACTGGCTTAGTTTGAATGGTTAGTTAAGGGAAATTGTTAGCACAGAAAGAGAGAAGTCTGTCACTGCGAGGCGGCTCTTGTGGGTGCCTGACAATAATTGTAATTTTGTGCGTATATGGTGTCAGCTGGAGTGTGGTTTGAGTCGTGAAACGATACTTGAATTTTTACTAACTATGGTTTTCAGTGCAATAACTTTGTTGCTAAGTGTTAAGCACATCTCATGTAAAGTGCAGACGGTTTTTAAGAGAACTTGGGAGCAAATGGCTTGTATATAGGGTTTTGCGTTATTTGTCTAAGATGGGGAGTCTGTAGTTATCGCTGTATATTTAGGTGTGTAACTAGTTTTGAAAGAGCATAAACATGCGCTTGATTGCGAAATAGGTGCTTAAAACCATATGCGTACACAATCTAATTGTGATATGGATCAATTTTTTAAGCATTACTCAAATCTTTTGATACTAGTCTAATACAACAAAAGTACACGTAATGAAAGTTGAGTTAAACAATACTTTTATAAAAAGCCTTTATCTATGGGCTTTATACATTGAGTTCTAGTTATAACAGCACGCTCGTTAGCGTTTGCGCACGGTTACGGTTCGCACTTTACTTTTAGATACGGATGTACGATAAAAGTATATAGATAGGGCTTTTGTGTTTTATTCACAATGGAGCAGTGTAGATCCGTAATAGTGCAATCTGCAGTACCAAAGTGATAACTCAATTTAATTCCCTGCATAAGACTAGATGATGGGGTGCTGGCAATAGCTAAAGCTGATAAATACTGCCCCCTGAGTCCAAAAGTAGCGAATGTGTACATTGTTATGGCGTTTAGCTGCAACTAAGGCAGACTTTTTAAGCTTAGTACCTTAGTAAGTTAAGGATAAGCTCAAGCTTAAGGTTTAAGTGGATTTAAGCCACATGTCCTTAAAAGAACTGCCTTGAGAAAGTGGAATCTAAGCCACTTTATTGATTAACAGCAGATACGCGCACATGTGTATTAAAAACTAGGTAAATCCTAGTTGGTACATACAGGTACATGGACTTGTTTATACAAAAGAGCTGCAATTAGTTAAAGTTGGTTCCTGAAATTTGAGGCCTGTCTTAGTTCAATCTGCAGTAGATTGGTATGCTATACATATGACGATAGTGCATCTACGTCTATGTAGATACTGCAAGTGTGAAATAGTGACGGTATCTGAGATTAGTGATCACCTTTGTGCAAGAAACAAGGCGGATGCGATATGCAAATCTCTCAAGTGTTCGACAAGGTAAGTAGTGCTGTACAAAGCAGCATTCAAAATCTCACAGGCGAAGAACCACCAAAGGAAAAGCAGTTTGGCCATGACCGTCGCGTCGTTACTTTCGACCTGTATGGTTGCTTGCTTAACTATCGAATGATTACGCACTTCGTGGGTCAAGTTGGTCGCGAGAACAAATTCGAGCCAGAATTAGTTGAGCGTTACTTCCAGCTTTACCTCGAGCGCATTCGTCTGTCTCCTGACTTCATGACCATTCGTGATGTGCTTGAGACTTCGATGAAGTACCTTGATATGGAATTCAATACCAAGGTCTTTACCAAGAATTTTGCCGAGCTGTACCTAATTTATAATGACCTCAAGCCACATCCTGATGTGCTGCCTACTTTAGAGAAGCTGCACCGTGCTGGCTATGAGATGTATATTCTGGCAAATACCGACATTCAGCTTATCTCACGCCAGTTTGATAACTTAGGCGGTTACTTTAGCGAGAAGACTGTTTTAGTTGCCGATGAGTGTCGTTGCTATAAGCCAAACTTAGGTTTCTTTAAGGCAGCAGCTGAAAAGTTTAAGCTCCGTAGCGCTGACCATTTCCATGTAACTTCAAACTATTTCCAGGATATCGCTCCAGCTTGCCGTATGCATTGGCTCACCGCCTATGTTAACCGTTCTAAGACTGGTGTTTTTGAGGATTTAGAGCCTTCTGTAGTGCTCAATAGCCTTACCGACTTAGAAGAGGGCATGCAGTTTGCCAAGCGCCGTATCGAGGAAGAAGAGCGTGCAGCAGCAGAGCGTGAGCAGCATGCTCGCCTCATTGAGGAAAAGAAGAAGCAAGTTGCAGCTCAGGCAGCTCAGCAAGCTAAGCTTCGTCAGCAACGTGAAATGGCCGCTCGCCAACAGCAGATGCAGCAGAAACAAATGCAGCAGCAGATGGCAGGTATGAGTCCACAACAGCAGCAGCAAATGATGCAGCAGATGCAGCAGCAACAGATGATGCAGCAGCAAATGGCTGGCATGAGCCCACAGCAGCAACAGCGCATGATGCAGCAAATGCAGCAGCAACAGATGATGCAGCAGCGTATGGCTCAGCAGCAAAGACGTGGCCCTGGTATTGGTATGCTCAATGACGATGACCTTGCAGATTTTGCAGGCTCAGGTCCAGCAGCAACTCCACAAAATCAGTACTTTGTACCGCAAAACGAGCGCGATGCTGCTTTAGCTGAGAAGATGCGTCACATGAACCCTGCTAAGGCTCGTGCTATCGCTAGAGCCCGTGAGCGTGGTTTAGCAGCAGCTCGTGGCCGTGTCATGTAGCCACCGCTTCAACTCATATTTCTTTGAAACTGCCGCTTTTTAGCGGCAGTTCCATTTTATCTTCACCAAAAAGCAATCCCATACCACCCCACAAAGCATATAAGTGATAAGACGAGTAACACCAACGCCAATTGGCACCTGCCAAATCATCTATTATTGCAATCCATCGCCGCATAGTAAGTACTTATCACTAGGCAAGTTAATCTCAGGGCCATGCTAATCGGCGCATAGCGATCTGCTCTGAGGGCCTGTGCTGCAGATGCTTCATGGTGGCAAAAGCATAGGCTCATCAACAAAATGCACAGATTCGTGTCTGCGGCTTAAAGTGCAACAATTGGGCGTGGATAGCGGTTTTTTAGTGGATTTTTACAATGCGGTTGGCTTTTTGTATGTATCGATTGCCTAAATTGTGAACTTAGCGGTGTCGCAAAGGCGCGTGATACATGATTCTAGCGCTTAAATCCTATATAATTTAGTGGCTCTTGTTTGAGCATTTTGCTATTGGTTATTGGTAAGTAGTTAGGACTGTACTCATGTACCTGGAGTATTTTGGTTTAAATGACTATCCGTTTGACGGTTTGCCTGATAGGCGTTTTTACTATGTCGGCGGCTCCCAGCACCAGTCCATCACCTTGCTCAATACCACTCTGTCTCGCTCAGGCAGCATCTGCGTACTTACTGGCCCATCTGGTGCAGGTAAGTCCACTCTCGTGCGCTTATTAATGCGCTCCTTGCCTCATCGTATGCGTATTATTGCCATCGATGATCCTCGTATTGATCCGCATAACCTCATTGCAACTATTTTACGTGCCTCTGGCGTGGTGGCTACTTCATTTGAGTCATTAAATGATCTGACTTTTAAGCTCAGAAAGATGCTAGAGACATCTATTGCCAATGGCATCATTACCACTGTTATTTGCGATGAGGCCCAAGGTCTTAGTGACGAAGTTTTAGAGCAAATTCGCCTTATTTCCAATATCGAAGGTGAAGCTGGCAAGATGCTTAATTTCTTGCTCGTTGGTCGTGACGATTTGATTGAGCATTTAAACAAGCCAATCCACGACATGCTCAAAAACCGCATTAAGATCTTTGCTACTCTGCCACCGCTCACTGCCAACGAAGTAGGCGCATATATAACCTACAGATTGCAGCAGGTTGGTCGAGTCACTCCTTTATTTACCGATAAGGCTATCGACGTCATCACTAAAAAGAGTGCTGGTGCGCCTCGTCTTATCAATGCCATTGCCGATATGGCGCTTAACATTGCCTATCAGAAAAAGTCTGAGCAAGTTAAAGGTGCCATTGCCGCTAAGGCAGCCTATTTAGTAAGCCACAATGAGGATGGTTTACGCAGCTACTTTAAGCATCTGTTTAAAGATATGCTCAGCGCCTCTTTGTATGCCAAAGCCGCTACTATTGGTGCAGCCTTTGTCTGTGCTGGTCTTACCTTTGTTGGCGCACTGATGTTAGTGCAGACCTTCATGCCAGTACGCTCCATTCAAAGTGCGCTTATCAACGATGCTCAAGTACAAGCTCGTTATCAGGCTGTATCTGACTATCTCTTCCGTGGCCGCAATGCTGCATCTCGTGAGCTGTATTTCTTTAATCAGGCAGTATCTGAGTCTTACTTTAAGGTCAGCGCTTTTGCCACCTTATTTAAGGTGCATGGCTACACCGTTGATGATGAAGATGTCACTGTTAACTCAGCTATCTTAAAGAAAGCTAACTTACAAAGCTTATCTCAGACTGGCCCATTAAGTGAGGCAGTTTCATACAATGCTCCAGTACTTATTGGACTCATTGATGACAATCTCACACCATTTTATGGCGTTCTCTATGAGCTTAATGATGACGTTGCTCAGATGATCATTGGCAACTACTTATTTGCCATTAAGCTTGACTACCTCAAAGAGCGCTATATCGGTGAGTACACTGTTATTCATCCATATGTGGGCGATATTAGCGACTTAAAGTCCCGTCGTACTGACACTCGAAAGGATATGGAAAATAAACTGCGTCCATATCTAACCGCATATCGCCAAAGAGCTTTAGAAAGCGCTAATAGAGAGGCGAATAAGGCCTTATTAAACTACGAGCGCCAAAAGGATGAAGTAGCTAAGCTGCGTCAAGCCGTTCGTCAGCAGCTTTTATCCTCCATTGCTTCAGATAACTTAAGTGATAATCAGCTTGAGAAGATGCTTCAAAACCGCATTGGTGATGCTCTTTTAGAAGACGATGCTTATCAAGAGGCTTTAGCTAATCTTAAGGCTATGGAGAAGCTCAGTGCTGATAAAGAGATTAGAGCTGACCGTATTCGTACCATCTCACTGCGTTTAGATGATGGCTACGAGCGTGCCATGAATCTTTTCTTACAAGAGCAAAGCTTAAGTGAGATTAACGATCGTGCGGTCGCCTTACTGACTTTAGCAGGCTACGATGGCCCGCGATTATTAAAGTCAGTGCCTGAGGCACAAGACGTCACTCCTGCTAAGGATAAGTAGGAGGCAGAATGCGTATTTCCATTACTCAGCAAGAACTGCAAGAGGCCTTTTATGAGCTTTCCTTTAACCGCTGGAAGGCTCTTAAGCTCTTTTCCTTTTGCTTTGCCTGTTGCATTGTAGGTCTTACAGCTTTGTATTGGACCTTAGATGTCAGCTTTGAAAAGCGTATCGACACCTTAACGCAAAAGCTTCTCCAAGAAATGGAAAACGAGGTCAATAACGCCCAAATGCCACCAGTCTCCAGCCTTTACGAAGGTGTTGTGGAGTATCGTGGCCGTGCTGATTTTGATAATGTTACTATCATCAATCCGCTGACAGCTAAATACATTAAAGACCATTCTATCTCTCGTGTGCATGGTGAGCGACGTGCCGTTGCCGAAGGTATCTACGAAATCCGCTTTACCAAAGTACCCGACGCAGCAGACGGTAAATAACATCCTCGACAAATCCACCACCACAGCACAGCCAAGATCCCAAGCTTCAACCTAACAGCTGCTAGCAAACAACCTCAGCTGCTTGCAGTCTCAGCCACGGCTCCACTCAAAAACACCGCAACAAAAGACCCATTGTCCCGAATAAGAATGGCCCATAAGGCCTAAGGCAAAAGACTCATTAGCCCGAATAAAATGGGCAATGCGAGTAAAACAACAGGGCAATGAGCCTCAAAATGAAAGGGGGCTTAAGGGCAAAAGCAAAAGCTGTGGGAGCTGTAAGCATTTTTTAATGCATAGGGTGGCGTTTTAGCTTGCCTCATAAGCAAAAAGGCCGAACTTGTAAAAGCTCGGCCTTTTTAAGATGCGCTTGAGGCTAACTATTAGTAGCGGTCACGCTTTTGCTTGCGGGATGGGCGTGGGATGAATACGAACACAACGCCTGCAATGGCACCGCACAGGGCAATGATGGCACCTTGCATCCACCAGCGCATTTGCATATCTAAGTCTTTGGTCTCAAGACGATCTGCATAGTCACGATAGAGCTCATCAAGCTCGTTGATGGTGGCATCTTTGTTAACAATAGTTGCCTGCATCTCATGATTGAGCTTGGTTAAACGTGCAACTTCAGCCTCAGCCTTCTTAGTACGCTGCATGAGCTCGTTGTCGTAATTATCTAAGCGACTTTGCAGTTCATCGATCTTGGCTTGGAGCTTGTCTGCAAGAGGACGGCCGCACATATTAGGAGTTAAAGACTCAACTAAGATCCAGTAGTTGTCACCTTCGTACTGAACCTGAGCCCAACGACGGTTATCGGAGTAGCGTAAGAACTTAAGCTCATCACCAACAGAGCGAGCACCTGTTACACGGTAACCCTCACCTGGACCTGAGCGAGTCCATACCTTGTTGTTATCAGAAATATAGACAGGGCCGCCTACATAGAAGCCATTGTCATCACGTACAGGTTCTTTCTTTGCTTCTTCTTCGGCTTTAGCAGTATCTTGAGCTGCAGCTTCCTCAGTTGGAGTAGCTGCATTGTCATTAGTAGCTGCCTCAGGAGCAGTTTCATTTGCAGCGGCGCTAACAGCTGCAGGAGCCTCAGCAGCAGTTGCTGCAGCAGTTTCAACAGCCTGTGCTGCCTGTGCTTCTTCTTCAGCATGAGCTTGCAGGCTACCAAGGGTAAAACAGAGGCTGCAAGCAAGAGATACACTTAAAAGTTTATTGATATGCACGTTCGTATCCTTCAAGAGATTCGCAAAGATAGGCAGTAATATTATCACACCATTGCCATTTGTGTTGCTAAAGCCCAATCATGGGCATTTTTAGCAAACTAAAGACCATCATCAAGCATACAAAAAGGTCCCTCAAATTTAAGTCGAGCTCAAAGTCCTAGGCAAAAGCTTAGCACCACTTTAAGTAGCGATATGGCTTGCATCTGTCAATTCAGGCATTAGAGGAGATCGCCTCTATACAAAACGCAGTTAAAACCTTGCTAGCGCTATCGTGTATCGCAGTTGCTTCTTAGATGCCGAATATCTAACAAAGCTGTTGAGTTAGGATGTATGATTTCAAATCAAGCTGTTGAGGGGAGGGTACAGCTAGCCATAATGCTAGTCATAATGACTGTTGACCGTGTGGCACATGAGAAATAAGGCTTTTGAGCAATGAAAACGGGCTCTATCGGCAACGAAATGTGAATAGTGTGTGCGGTGTGCTTGATTTGTCGCGCTATTGCAGCTACTTTTAGTAAGTAGCTTGATACAGCTAAAAGTAATAGACACGATCTGTTGCGTACTTGAGGTCTAGCAAGGCGCTAGATGAGATCCTTAGGAGTCAATATGGCACTAAACTCTGACTATCCTTACGACATCTTTCCTGATTTTAATAACTTACCAGAGCTGCCTGAAGAGTTGTTAGCTGATGGACGTAACTTTTATGAGCGCTTAAAGCAGCGTGCAACTCCAGAGGATATGGCTGTATTTGACTCACGCCGTGAACTGCTCTATGTCATGTCCATGTCTGAGTTTATCTCCAGGACTTTGACTCAATATCCAAAAGAGTGTGCTGCACTAATCTCTCAAGGCGCGTTAGATGATCCATTCTTCTCTTTAGATCCAACTGACGTTGTTAACGAGACCATTGTTACGGGCCTTCAAGATCCTGAGCTGAAAAAACGTTTACGTGTATTGCGCCGCACCCGTATGGTAGTGATTGCTTGGCGTGATCTTACCGGTCAGGCGGATATTGAAGAGGTTTTTGTCTCTTTATCTAATTTAGCTGAGTGCATTGTTGATCGTACCGTGCATGTGGTTAGAGAGAGCTTAAAGCCTGTCTTTGGTGATGCTTTCGATAAAGAAGGCAAGCAAATGCCGCTGCTTATTCTTGGCATGGGTAAGCTTGGTGGTGGTGAGCTTAACTTCTCTTCTGATATCGATTTAATCGCTTGCTATCCATACGATGACGATACTCAAGGTGGATCTCGCTCTATTTCTCACCAAGAGTACTTCACCAAGGTCATGCAGCGTTTATCTAACCTCTTAAGCGAGGTGACTGCTGACTCCTTCTGCTATCGTATTGACTTGCGCTTAAGACCATTTGGTGATGCCGGCCCATTAGTTTCATCCTTTGATGCTTTAACTGTTTACTACGAAACTCAGGGTCGTACTTGGGAACGTTATGCCTTAGTTAAGGCTAAGATCATTGGCGACTATCACAAGTGGGGTACTTATGGTGACGAACTCATTGAGCTCTTGCGCCCATTTGTTTATCGTCGCTACCTTGATTACGGTGCAATTGAGTCTTTACGTAAGCTCAAGCACATGATCGAGTCTGAAGTACGTCGTCGTAATTTAGGCGATAACTTTAAGCTCGGCTCAGGTGGCATTCGCGAAGTCGAGTTCATTGCTCAGGTATTTGAGTTAATGCGCGGTGGTCGTATCCCTGAGCTAGCTGAGAGAAGTTTGCGTAAGACCTTACGTAATATTGCTAAGCTGCAGTTACTGCCAGAGTCTGTCTGCCAGGATCTTGATGATTGCTATATCTATCTGCGCCGTGTTGAAAACACCTTGCAGATGTTGGCTGACAAACAAACTCAGACTCTGCCTGAAAATGAAAAGGATCAAAAGCGACTAGCTATTGGTCTTAACAAGGGCTCATATCAAGAGCTCCTTGATGAGTTAGATAAAGTACGTGCATGTGTACATAAGCAATTCGTGTCCGTAATGCGTGATTCAGATGATGAGCAAGAGGAAAATGACGCTGCAGATGTAGAGTTATGGGAAACCGTACTCACCGCTGAAGAGCTTGAGCCTGTCTTAGAGCAGCTCTTAAAGAACAACAAGCCTCATGCTCAAGAAAGTGCCTCGAGCGCAGAGCAGGGTAACAGCAATACATCGAACAGTGGCAACTGCAATACATCGAACAGTGGCAGCTCACATACATCGCATGGCTACCATGGTGTTGAGCCAAATGCTCCTGTTAAGTCAGCCACTTCAACTCCATATCGTGCAGGCGGTAGCTCTTCAAGCAGCTCTAAGAGCAATGAGTCTGAAGCTTACGCTTTAGCTCAAGCCATTATTAATCTGCACAGTGCTCTTGACAGAATGCCAGTAGGCCCAATTGGTCGAGATACACTGCTGCGTCTCATGCCTAAGATCATCCGTGCCGTAGTTAAATACAAGGATGCTGCTGGCTTATTTAAGAAGGTTGCCCTCTTAATTGAGAAGGTATCACTGCGCACTACATATCTGCAGTTACTTGCAGAGAACGATGGCACTCGTCAAAAGCTCTTAGCACTGCTAGATGGAAATAACTTTGCTGGCTCGCTTATCTCTGAGTATCCAATCTTACTTGATGAGCTGATTGCACCACGCTATTTCAAAGAACCACCTCATACTGAGGAGTACATGGCTTGGCTCAATGAGCGCTTAATGAGAATCGAACCTGATGATCTTGAAGAGCAGATGGAGGAACTCCGTCTGTTTAAGAAGGTCATGGTGCTGCGTATTGCTATGTCTGATCAATCGCAGTCTCTGCCGCTCATGAAGATCTCTGACTCACTAACTTGGCTGGCTGAGGCTATTATTCGTGAGATCAGTGTGCTTGCTTGGCGTCAAACCGTTGAAAAGTACGGCACTTTAGAAAACCGCGATGAGCAAGATCCAGGTTATGCCATCATTGCCTACGGTAAGTTAGGCGGTATTGAGCTTGGCTACAAGTCTGACTTAGATATGGTCTTCATTCGTGAGGTGACCGATAAGAGCACCACTGGTAGCAACTCCATTCCGGCTGTGATGTTCTATCAGCGCTTTGTACAACGCTTCATGCATCTGTGCACTACCCGTATGAATGGTGGCACTATTTACGAGCTTGATATGCGTTTACGTCCTGATGGTGATTCAGGCTTGCTCATTAGTGATCTTGAGTCTTACGATTTATATCAAAAGAATCGTGCCTGGACTTGGGAGCATCAGGCCTTAGTGCGTGCCCGTGCGGTTGCAGGCTCTCCACGCGTTATTGAGGACTTTAACCGTGTACGTGATGAGGTCTTGAGAACTCCACGTGATGAGGTGAAGCTCTCCGATGACGTATACGCTATGCGTATGAAGATGCGTAACTACTTAGATCGTAGCTCCGATAAGCTCTTTGATCTTAAGCAAGGTAAGGGCGGTATGGTAGATATTGAGTTCATTGCTCAGTACTTAACCTTACGTGAGGCTCCAAAGCATCCTGACATGGTCTTATGGTCGGATAACGTCCGTATCTTTGATGAGTGTGCTCGTCTAGGCATTCTCTCTGAGGACGATACCGAAAAGCTCAAGCACGCTTACCTCAATATCCGTGAGTGCTATCACCGCGTCAGTTTAGCTGATCGTCCTCGTATCGTCGATATTGAGGAGACTCCAGATGGCTGTCAGTGGGTAAGTAAGATCTTTGATGACATCTTCAAGGATGCCGCTGAGCGCTTTGTACCTCCACAGTACGGCAAAGCCAATAGCCTGCCACCAGGCACTGTCTAAATAAAAGCGGCCTAAAAGCTTCAAAAAAGCACACAGCGCAGCCTAGTGCTGCACCAAACAAAAGCTCCAGTCCCATCCCAAGGTCATGGAGCTTTTTGTTCTCCAAAAAAGGACAACCCCATCCGCAGTGCCTTCTCCAGGCCATACTATCTAGTTATCTGCAGCATATACAACAGCAAGCTACAAAAGCAAAAGCAAAAGCAAGCTCCGCTAGAGCAATTAACAGCTGCACAATGGAAATATGAGGCACAAAGCTGTCAATGATGAGCACTCCTCAAGTGTGATTCAGCCGATGGCTACGCATTTTGCAAGCAATTGATAAGAAAGAAGATGAGGTATACGTTGCTAAGGGCCTAAACTGCTTAGCAACGCGTTTGAAGAGGGGCATTTTTGGTAAAGCTAAGATCTTAAAAGATGGTCTGTATAGCTTATCTGAAGAAAAGAGGATCGTCGTTGTTTACTGATGGTTGAGGCAGATCGTACTCAAGCTTTACGCGCGAGGCTGGATTATCAACAGTTGAGCCTTTACCCGCAGGGCATTTGTAGATGCGGGCAGTAATGGCAATGCCCATGTCATCAGAGAGGCGATTCATGAGATCGGCATAAGCGTGCTGCTCGACCATATGAGTGCCGCCACGACGAACAGTGATGAGCTTGAGGTCATAACGAGCGTTTTCGATAGTGGCGCGTGGTGTAGTCTCAAAGTTGCCTAAGAAGAGGCAACCTTTAACTTGATCCTCAGCGGCATTAACGACAAGGCGCATATCTTCTTGTTCTTCATTAGAGGCACAGCCTGACACCATATGAGAAGAGGCAAGAGCAATACTTAAAGCGCAAAGTAGTTTGAGTGTACGTGCCATATCCGACCCCTTAGAGAAAACAATTGACAAGAGCATACACAATGAATGTTGCAATTATATGACGCGTTTGTTGAATCTACATGTAATTTGCTTAGCATTGCGATCACGCGCACTCTAAAAGGTAGTTCTAACCATCTTTAGGCAATGAATCACTAGGACAGGGCAAATATTTCACATAACCAACTAACAAAAAGACACTAACAACATGCCAAGACCAAGGCTTACTAAGTTCAAGCGCAAAGTTAGTCGCGCTTGATTCTAATCTTCAGGTAATAGCCATAGGCATTGCTAATGCGGATAAGCAAAAGAGTCTTGCTTGCAAAAGGGGCAATGTGAAAAGTGGGGGCTTGCTAATGCGCCTAAGCACAAGAGTTTGGCTTGAAATGGCCAATATTAAGAACTTAGCTAGTAGATGGGGCCAAGGCTCTAGACCTTGGCCGTAGAGGTGGGAGTAGGCACGCTGATGATCGTGCTTATTTTGGCTATGGCGCTACTCGATTTCAGGGTAACGGCTTGGGACGCCCTCAGGACAGCTCTTAAAGCGGCGATGCATCCACAGATACTGCTCTGGAGCAGAGAGAATCATTTGTTCTACATACTCATTGCCACGGCGGGTGTCAGCAACCTCGTCATCAGTTGGGAAGTTATCAATTGGCTCTAAGACACGGAAGCGATAGCCGTTTTTCTCACGAATGAGCCAGAAAGGCTGTACCTTAACGCCTTTGATGCGAGCAAGGTCGTGAAGACCAGTTACGGTGGCTGCTTGATCCACACCAAAGAAAGGCACGAACACTGCGCTCCTAGTGCCATAGTCTTGATCTGGTGCATACCAAATAGGATAGCCCTTCATAACAGCCTTAACCATTGAGCGCACATCCATGCGATCAACTAAGGCAAGGTTAGAGCGCAGACGGCCTTTAACCTGCAGATATTCCAAAACAGGGTGATCAGAGCTGCGATATACGCCAATTCCAGGCTTAATTGCCAAAGGGTATAAACGAGCACCGATCTCTAAAGTGGTCATGTGGCAAGTAAATGCAATGATACGGGCATCAGATGCAGCGAGCTCTTTAGCTTTAGCTAATTCTTGCTCATCAACAATCAGTAAGCGCTTAATACGCCAATCAGGCCAGAACCACGCAATACCAGTTTCAAATAAAGCGACACCAGCACTTTGAAAGATGCGCTTTTCTAAGTCGGCATACCACTTGTTATCTTTATCCGGAAAGCACAGCTTTAAATTGGTCTGAACGATGTAGCGACGACCTTTAACAAAGCGCATGAGAAAGCCGCCTAAGAACTTGCCCAGACCTACAATGCAACGGTATGGCAGGAGGTTAACGAGAAGGTATAAAAGAGTAAAGCTAGCCCAAGTTCCTAAGAAGGATGGCTTGAGCAAGGATAAACTAAATGGAATACCCTCAGTAACACCCTCACCCCAGCCTATCTTACGATTGGTATTGCGGTGAGCCTTTTTACGTTCTTCAAATGACTTATGAATTTTGAACTTCCCGGCCATCGTACCACCCTAAGATCTCAAAACAACAAACGTTCACTAGAGCCAGATCATAAAAAAAGAGTGAGAAAGTCTTATAAAGACAGTCTCAAGCGACAAGGCAAATATTCTATGGTCTATACCGCAAGAAACTTATACTCGCGAAGCCTCATCAAGCTCTAGTAGCAGAACAAATCTATCCGTCATTTTAACCGCACTAGCGCTAATGTGCCAACTAAACGCGCGAATCTGTCGAAATATAGCAGTATGACTATCAAAAACTTCATAAAACCATACAGAAATTATGCCTGAGGGCAGCTAAAAAGTACATATAGTTACTACAGTTGCAAAGCCTTGACCATAGAAATGAGACGATTGTCCTGAGCTATACTCTCCAAAATAGCAGTGATTTGAACACACTCTATAAAAATGGAGCGCAAAAGCAGCTCACAAAGCTAGGTAGCACAACCAGCTTGCAAAGCGATGAGGCTGCGGCAGCTAGCATAGACTGCTAGCAAAGCTAGGTAGCTGCGCCAGGTAGTAAAGCTAGGTAGCAGCGGCAGGTAGCAAAGAGCCGGAGTCTAAGGTGGGGCTCGTGAGCACTGTGAGTGCGACGAGGGAGTTTTTGGCGTGTTTGTCTGCTTGCCCCAGGCACGTGGGCATGGGGCAGAAAAGAGGAATTCTTGTTAGAGCTGACGAACTGAGTCGCGCTTGATAAGCTCGACAGTGTAGTCTTCGCGTACGGTGATTGGGCGACCTTCATAGAGGTCAATTGAGCGTAAGATGGCCTCTTCAGAGATCTCTTTGACTGGATTGTTGACGGTGGTTAATGGCGGAATCAGACAAGTGCTTAAGTAGAGATTGTCAAAGCCAGTTATTGAGACATCATCAGGGATCTTGTAGCCTTGCGCGTGTAAGGTTGCCATAAAGCCTGCAGCCATTACATCTGAGTAGCAAGCAACAGCAGTAAAGTCCTCACCAGGAGTGAGGCGATTCATGAGATCTAAAGCTGCTTGAGAACCGCCCTCTAAAGAAGGCTCAGCTGAGGTAATGAGGCGTGGGATGTACTTAATACCGGCCTTTTTGAGGGTGTCAACATAGCCACGGAAACGCTCATCGGCATCTAAAATGCGGTGACCAGAGTTAACAAAGGCGATCTTCCGATGACCTTTGTCGATAAGCTCTTGTACGGCTAAGCATTGACCATGGTAGTTGTTAAGAATGAGGCAACGCTCTTCATAACCTCGTACCACACGGTTCATGAGCACCATATATGGTACGGTCTCAAGATAGTTAATTAAGGTTGCATCATCCACAGCTAGAGCATGGACTACTAAACCACGGCATTGATAGGAAATGAGATCGTCAATGGCATGGATCTCACGCTCGGCATTGTGATAGCCCTGACCAACTAAGAGGTTATAGCCCATCTTATGGATGGCATCATCACAGGCACGAACTGCCGCGCCAAAGTACGGATCGGATACTTCAGAGACGACGACACCAATAGTATGAGAATCACGTTGTACTAATGCACGGGCATTGGCGTTTAGGTAGAAGCCTAATTCCTCACGTGCTTTATTGACCGCATCGACAGACTTTTTGGATACACGTGGTGAACCATTGAGTACGCGTGACACTGTAGCCACGGATACATTGGCTAGTTTTGCTACATCACGAATAGTAGGCATCAGTCACCTCAAAACATCTAATCGGTATGAGCAGCTATTGTAGCCGCTATTACCTTTGTTTTGTTGTTTCTTAAGCAAATGCAAGTCACCAGACTCGATCTTCATAAGCCATCAAAATAAAGCTTATCAACTCTGCTCAAGAACAATGCTTCAATTTTCCATAACTAAAGATCACACACTAAGCACTAAGCGAGTTATAACAAAGTAAGATCTTAGCGCGTTGATTGCCTAGAGTAGCGTCACATTCAACAAGATCTTTTAGATCTTGATTGCAGATGCCAAATCAACAAGTCTAGTTAGCTTTGCAATTAAATTATATGCCTTGGTAGTTTAAGTGCGTAGAGTTTAGTTTGCTATGAAAGAAGCTTAAGTAAAAATACAGTGTTACTAGCGCAAAAAGCGCACTGCCTTAGCAATAGTAAACGATAAACGAAGAACACATAGCCTTAGCAATAGTAAACGATAAACGGAAAACACATAGCCTGAGCAATAAGCTGCGTTAAATAAGTCACTTACAATACAAGTATAAAAGAGGCTATAAACGCTTATTGCCACGTGAGGCTGAAGATCTAGCAAGTACAGATCTCATCGAATATCAGATTGAATCGAGCTCTAATGCTAAATGAAAGCACGCATCACGTATAGAGATCAAAATAAGGCTAGCAGTACACTTTGTTTTGTATCACAAAAACACAAAGTACTTGTCTAGCAATTTCTAATGAATAAGTTCAGTTTGATAAGATGAGCGTAGTTGGTGTTAAGACCAATGTTTGCACAAAAGAGATTCTTATAATCAAGGGTAAATGGCGTATTTACGGGCTTTGAAAGCTCTTGCCAAAGCTTTAGATTAGCTAAGAACGCTCTTAAATGGTGCCTCATGTAAACGTTTACATGAATTATGGGCGCTATATGCCCACCCATTGTGCAAAGGAGGGTCGAACACTTGCTAGTTACTGTCTTCGTTGACAAGTCAACGTCAATAAGAATATACCGCTAAAGGCCTGAAATATCAGCACTATTAGGGATTATTAACAAAGTATGCACTAGCTCACAAAAAGTTAGTACGCGTTTTATGCAAAATGATTATAATAGTGTAAACGTTTACATTCTGATTAATCTCGGGTTTTATCAGAAACTTTCAGTAGCGTTTTGAGCAGTTTTTATGAGGAGTTTATGCAAGCTCCTAGATGCGATGGTTTTAACCATCAGCGTGATAATCAATGCCATCACCTGACATTGTAATAAGACAAGGTTTATGCTCAGCTACTGAAAAGTAAACGTAATGACGTGTAAGTCCGCGTGCGGAACCATGGCTCTACTATCGCTACTCTTTATAGCCTATTAAGCCAGACTATTAAGAGACAGTAGGCTCGGTTAAAGAAAGGAATAGTTTCATGGCTACAATTTTAGTTACTGGCGGTGCAGGTTACATCGGTTCACATACAGTTTGTGAGTTAGTCAAAGCTGGCTACGATCCGATTATTTTCGACAACTTCTCAAACGCAAAGCCAGCTGTTCTTGCACGTATCAAGCAGATTTGCGGCCGCTCAGTTCCATTTTATGCTGGTGACATTCGTGTCTATGATCAGCTTGCTCAGGTATTTGAGGAGCACAAGATTGACGGTGTAATTCACTTTGCAGGCTTAAAGGCTGTAGGTGAGTCCGTTAAAAAGCCTCTTGAGTACTACGACAACAACGTCAACGGTTCACGCGTTTTACTGCAGGTAATGCGTGACTATAAGTGCTACAACTTCATCTTCTCCTCATCCTCAACTGTTTATGGTGAGCCAGATTCACTGCCTTTAACTGAGAATAGCCCAGTTAAGCGTGCTAACTGTCCATACGGCCAAACCAAGGTAGATATCGAGTACATGGCAGAGGAACTGCAAAAGGCTGTTCCTGAGTTCTCCGTAACTCTGCTGCGTTACTTCAACCCTGTGGGTGCCCATGAGTCAGGCTTAATTGGTGAGGATCCACGCGGTATTCCTAATAACCTGATGCCATACTTAACTCAGGTTGCAGTAGGCCGTTTAGAGTGCTTATCCATCTTCGGTAACGATTACCCAACAGCTGATGGTACTTGCGTACGTGACTACATCCACGTAGTTGACTTAGCTTTAGGCCACGTTGCTGCATTAAAGCACTGCCTTGATAAGGCCGGTGTTCATATCTATAACCTCGGCACTGGTACTGGCTACTCAGTATTAGACATGGTTAAGGCCTTCTCCAAGGCTATTGGTCGTGAGCTTCCACACAAGTTTGCTCCACGCCGTGCTGGTGACGTAGTTAGCTGCTATGCCGACGCTTCTAAGGCTAAGAACGAGCTTGGTTGGGTTGCTACTAAGACCTTAGACGACATGACTGCCGATGCCTACAACTGGCAGAAGAACAACCCTAACGGTTACGACGACTAAGAGTCAGTTATCACCAAGAGCTCCTAGGCTACTAGTTTTGGCTCTTTGCCACGCCCAAAATAGTGGGCACATAAGACAAGGTTTAGGCCTTCAAAGGCCGCATCAGCCAGGCATTAAGAACCTGGCTATGCCCGGCATCAAGAACCTGGCTATGCCAGGCTCAAGATAGCCAGGCAATCCAAGCTGCATGAGCTTGGTTAAAACCAGATTGGATACAGCCAACCTGGCTTTGAGCCAGACTGACTTTGGTCAGTCTGGTCTCATTAAGTGGCAATAGTGAAGATAAGCAGCCATAGCGGTTTATTTTTTTGTTCACAGAGCTTTTAGTTCACAGGATTTGCAAAGGACTAAGACATGAGCTTCAATATTTCAGATCATCCACACCGTCGTTACAACGCACTTACTGGTGAGTGGATTTTAGTTTCTCCTCACCGTGCTAAGCGTCCTTGGAACGGTCAAGTAGAAAAGAATGCCGATGAGCAAAAGCCAAGCTACGATCCTAGCTGCTACCTGTGCCCTGGCAACACCCGTGTTTCTGGTGATGTTAATCCAAAGTATGAGAGCAACTACGTTTTCACCAACGACTTTGCTGCTTTAATGCCAGACACTCCACTTGATGGCCCAGAAAATGACGATTTATTCTGCTTAGAGCCAGCTCGTGGTACCGCTCGTGTTATTTGCTTCTCTGCAGATCACTCTAAGACCTTACCTGTAATGGAGGTTAACGAGATTCGTTCTGTAGTTGATCTGTGGGCCTCTCAGCTTACTGAGCTGAGTGCTGAGTACAAGTGGGTACAGCTCTTTGAGAACAAGGGTGCTGTAATGGGCTGCTCCAACCCTCACCCACACGGCCAGATCTGGGCTTGCTCTTTCTTACCTGAGGAAATTACCAAGGAAGTAAGACAGCAAAACGAATACTTCAAGAAGCACGGCTCTCCACTCCTTTTAGACTATGTAAAGAGAGAGCTTGAGAAGAAAGAGCGTATCGTTTGTGAGACCGAGTTCTTCGTAGCTTTAGTTCCTTACTGGGCATTCTGGCCATTTGAGACCATGATTCTGCCTAAGTTTGCAGTTAAGTCTATCAATGAGCTCAATGACGAGCAGCGTGATGATTTAGCTTTATGTATCAAGAAGCTGACCACTCGTTATGACAATCTCTTTGAGTGCTCCTTCCCATACTCCATGGGCTGGCACAATGCTCCTGCTGATGGCGAGCCTCATGAGGGGTGGCAGCTGCACGCTCACTACTATCCACCACTTCTTCGTTCTGCAACTGTTAAGAAGTTCGTAGCTGGTTTTGAGCTCTTAGCAGAAAAGCAGCGTGACTTAACTCCAGAGCAGGCTGCAGATCGTCTGCGTGCTTTAAGCGACATTCACTACACCAAGAAGTAGTGTTTAGCAAAAGATTCTCCTTGAGATAAGGTACAGCAGGTTTAACCTGCTGTACCTTGTATAGAACAGCTAGAAGTAGCCACGATGCTACAAAACCCCCAGGGTAGACTTATGTGCCGCTTAAGAGCGCGTAGATCTACCTTTTTAGCATGAGACTTATGCTCCTTGTGCAAGTAAATGCTTGTACAGCGACTATAGGTTTTAGCTTAGTGCGCTTGTGCGCACTTGAGTCATTTGCCATTGAAGATAAGTACTATCTTTGTGGCAAGAAGGTCTTGTATTGCCCTTTGCATATGGATGCAGGGCATGGCTCAGAGCTGATCACTATCAGTTACCGCAATACATAACTATAAGCTGTGCGGTACTGAGGTAAGGACAGAGCCTGGATATTTACGGAGACTTTATGGAATGCGTAAGTACGAAAAGAAACTAAAGGAAGAATACCCAGACATAAACAAGACAACTGTTGAAATGGATTGATTTCTTATGAATAGCCCTATCATCGTTACTGGAATTCTCGATGCATCG